>JAQBZZ010000044.1 GCA_027622595.1 Chloroflexota bacterium | reverse complement strand
CATTCATGCACTCCACGAGTTCTCTGATCTCCGTCGAGACCCTTTCTCTGGCCTCGTTGGAGTCCAACTCATCCGGGTCACCGCAGCTCATAAGCAGGTTGGACACCAGCAGCGTCACGCAGTCGACTATAGCCACGTCGATGCCTCCAATCTCGTTGCGTATGGTCTTTCCCACGCCAGTAGGCACTTCAAGGGTGCGCCAGGCCGACGGACGAGTCATCTTGTGTCCCTGGATTTTCCGTCTCATCTCCTCGTCCCCGGCTTCCGCCGTGGCAACGAACAGAACTTGTCCGCCCATCTGAGTCGCCAGTTCCTGAGCAAACCGGCTCTTTCCGCTCCGGGCGCCTCCCAGAATGAGGATGCACGTTCCCTTCATATTGCTCCTCCAAGGTGACAGACGTCGTTCAGGATACTCACCACACTCCCTTCGGGATAGACCTCAAGGACACTTAGCGACGCTAGATCAATCCGTATCTGCCACCAACGCGAGACGTCCATTCCCATCATCCGGCAGACCAGCACGCGAATGGGGCCTCCGTGGGCCACCAGCAGTACACTTATATCAGGTGAGCCAGCTTCCAATATCCTCTCGATAGCGCTGTCAACTCGCCCTGCCAATGCATCCAGGCTCTCTCCGCCGGGGAAGCCCGTGCCGGGATCAGTCCCAAACCACAGGTTTTCGACGCCGGGACGATTCCTCTGGGCCTCATCGAATGTCGTCCCTTCCAACTGCCCGAAGTCGATCTCACGAAGGTCATGGCAAAGTGTCACGGGTACATCGTGCGGCCCAGCGATTATGGAAGCTGTCTTGTGTGCCCTGCTGAGGTCACTGGAGTACACGGCCGCTATGTTCTCCGATGCGAGCCGCTGGCGCAGCATCTCTGCCTGCCGAATTCCATGTTGGCTCAAGGGAATGTCTGTGTGTCCCCAGTACCTGCCTGCCTCAACATCAGGAATTGCACCATGCCTGACCAGGAAGAGACGAAGCATTACCGCCAACTCCACACGGGAATCAGAATCGCCAGGACAAGGGTCATCGCCTCGCTCGCCTCGACGATGGCCCCGTATGTGTCGCCGGACAGTCCCCCGAGCAGGCGGCGCAGGAAGAAGGCCAACCCGATGGCTGTGAGTCCTACTCCCATCATCAAGGCCAGGCCTCCCGGCCCAAAGAGAGCCAGAGTCGCTGCGATACAGAAGACAGTCGCCACAAGCATCCTCGGCAGCGTGGCCTGTTCCTTGAAAGCCCTGCCAAGGCCTTCAAGCCTGGCGTAAGAGGGGAAAGCGAACATAGCAAGGACCACCGCCCAGCGGCCAAGGGTCGGCATTAACACCAGGGTTGCCGTCCTGGCGGACTCCGGCAGCCCTTCCAGCGACCCATACTTGATTAAGACGATGCAGACGGCCGCTATTACGCCAAAGGCCCCGACGCGGCTGTCCCGCATCGCATTCAACCTCTCCTCACGGGTCAGGCCGCTACCAAGACCATCACCTGTGTCCATGAGGCCGTCCATGTGGAGCGCTCCGGTTACGACGATAAGGGCAACAACAACCAACGCATTTACGATCGATGGTGGGAACACCAGTCCCAACCCCCAATCGAGTCCCGCCAGGCCAAGCCCAATGACAAGGCCCACCAGGGGAAAGTAGGCCAGGGTCTCCCCCATCGTTTCTGGTATTGTTCCCCTCTTGGTCAGGGGTAGCGGGATCGCCGTCAGGAACCTCCAGGCCGTGAAGAAGCCCACCTAGCTCTCCAACTTTCTATCGGTGACGTGTGCTTCGTCAAACGTAGCCATCTCTACAAGAAGCTTGGCAGCAGCCTCAGCCAGAAACATCCCAAGGGCAGCCCCGGTGCCCTCACCGAGCCTCATATCCAGGTCCAGCAGAGGCTTCAACCCGATCCATTCCAACATCGCCTGGTGCCCGGGCTCCACGGAGAGGTGAGAGGCGATGAGGTAGTGTTTGAGGACGGGGCAGAGCCCGGTTGCCACAAGCGCTGCGGCCCCGGAAACAAACCCGTCGATCACCACGGGGACATGATGGGCCGCTGCGCCCAGCATCACGCCTGCCAGCGCCCCTATCTCAAAGCCACCGACCTTAGCGAGCACATCCAGCGGACCGTCGGGGTCTGGCCGCGTCACGGATATGGCCTTCTCAATGATCTCGACTTTCCAATGGAGCATTGCGTCGTCAAGTCCTGTCCCGCGGCCGGTCACGTGCTCCACCGGCTTTTTGGTTATTACCGCACAGATGGCGCTGGACGGGGTGGTGTTTCCGATGCCCATATCGCCTGTCCCAACGATGTCGAGACCGCTGTCGACCTCTTCCTCAACCACCTCTATGCCTGCCGCGATAGAGCGCAGGGCCTCCCGGCGGCTCATGGCAGGGCCCATCGTCATGTCCCTGGTACCGGGCGCGACCTTCCTGGAGATGAGCGCTGGATGGTCGTCCAGAGTGGCTGCTATCCCCATATCCACCACCACCACCCTGGCACCGACGTGCCTGGCAAGGACGTTGATGGCCGCACCCCCCAGGAGGAAGTTCTGTACCATCTGGGCCGTCACCTCCTGTGGGTAGGCGCTTACTCCCTGGGCGACTACGCCGTGATCGCCGGCCATCGTAATGATGGCCTTCTGAGCGAGGTCAGGGACCGTCTGTCGCCTGATGGCTGCAAGCTGAATCGACAACTCCTCAAGCCTGCCAAGGCTTCCACTGGGTTTCGTCAGCCGTTCCTGCCTGGCCCGCGCAGACGCCATCGCCTGCTCATCGAGAGGCTTTATCGACCCTATCACCCTCTGGATCGTGGCCTCGTCGTCATGCAGCATTACTTAATCTCTGCACCAGTCTCTGCGAACAGTTCGGGATGGATGATCCTTGCCATCTCTTCCAGACCGTCGATAATCCTCGGCCCTGGTCTGCTGGTGGTGTCGGTGTCACTGATGAAGTAGATTCTGCGTCCCTCTACCGCCGATAGCTCGCTCCAGACCCCCCCTCTCTGTTCCACGTCATCAGGCGTCACAAAGGGGTAGTTCCCGAGGACTATCAGGTCCGGATCAGAATCGATCAGCTTCTCAAGGCTTATCTGGACAAAGGAGCTTGAGGCGTCGGAGATATTGTAGCCGCCGGCGAGGGAGATCATCATATCCACAAATGAACCAGGGCCGACGGTCCAGGGACTCCCAGGGTCGGTGCCGTCGATCTCGAAATAGACTGTTGGCTTGTAGGTTGCGCGGGCGGTCTTAGAGGCTACGGCATTCAGCCGGTCTTCGAGTTCGGCCACAAGTGCGACGCCCTCCTCATCTCTATCCATCACCTTGCCCACAATCCGGATGTTCCTGAACACACCGAAGATATCCTTGGGCTGAAGGATAATGACCGGGATACCCGCCTCTATCAGGAGCGGTGTCACAGGGTCGTGTCCGTCAGCCAACACAAGGTCGGGGTCTTTATCCAGAATCGCCTCCAGGCTCGTTGAGAAGTATCTCCCAACAGTTGGCTTGTCCCCGGCCTCTGGCGGGTAGTCGTCGCCATCGGTGACGCCAACAACTGTGTCACCCAGTCCAAGAGCAAAGAGTATCTCTGTAATACTTGGTGCCAGAGATACCACCCTCTCAGGCGTCTCTGCAATGTAGACCGCCCTGGCGAGGTCGTCCACCGCGGTGATCTTTCCCGCCTCTGCGCACGCACACGCCGCCAAGGACAGGCCCATAACAGCGATTATACTCAGTACCAGGAACTGACGTAGCTTCTTCAATATACACTCCTTAAATAAGTATCTGATCTTGAGTGTTATTCATTTGCATGTGTTCTTCGAATCTCTTCTCCTGCCTGGATTAGTTGTGCAACCTGAGGCCTATGACTAAGAGGAACGGGAATCGGAGTGCCGTCGACGGGATGGCGGAGAATGGAGACTTCAGCACCGAATGCGGTGAAGATAATATCCGGCTTCAGCACCTCGTCCGGCCTGCCGACGGCGAGAAACGTCCCCCCGGCCATAAGGGCCAGCCGGTCGCAGTACCTGGCCGCCAGGGCAAGGTCATGCATCGCTGCAATGACCGTGACTCCAAGCTCCCTCCGGATGTCCGCGGTGATGTCCAGGATGCTGGACTGATACCCGATGTCCAAATGGGCCGTAGGCTCATCCAGCATCAGGACGGGCGCCTCCTGAGCCAGTGCCTTGGCAATGAACACCCTCTGCCTCTCGCCGCCCGACAGGGAAGTGACGTGGCGGTCGACGAATTGAACGCAGTCGACGATCTCCATCATCCTCAACGCGATCTCCACATCTCTGCGACCTTCCCATTGAAGCACGCCAAGGTGTGGATTCCTGCCCATAAGCACGATTTCAAGGGCTGATATACCCTCGGGAGCGGCTGGACTCTGGGGCACCACGGCCACCGCTCTGGCACGTTCTCTGGGCTTTAGCCCAACAAGCGGGCCTCCGTTAATGGTGACCGCACCAAAGTCAGGGCTGAGACCGCCGCTCAGGATTTTGAGCAGGGTGGTCTTGCCTGCTCCGTTGGATCCGACTATGCCGACCATCTCCCCGGCATCCACGTTCAGCGAGATTCCCCGAAGTACAGGACTGCTTCCGTAGGAGAACTTGATGTCAGTGGCGCTGAGTCGTGAGACCATCATTGAGACCTCCGGCTGCGCTGAAGCACGTAGAGGAAGAAGGGAGCGCCGCAAAAAGCGGTGACCAGACCAATGGGCAGCTCGCTTGGACGGGCTGCCGTGCGTGCTACCACGTCCGCGGCAACCAGAAAACCGGCGCCGACCAGGAGAGACATCGGGATCAGGAAACGGTAGTCATGACCCCATACCAGCCTGACGACATGGGGGGCCACCAGGCCAACAAACCCAATCAGCCCGCTTACCGACACGGCAGCAGCCGTAGTGAGCGACGCCAACCCTACCAGCACCAGCTTGGTGCGCGGGACGTTCACCCCGACCTGAGAGGCCTCATCTTCTCCAAGCTGCATGAGGTTGAGGATGCGTCCATGCGCCATCATCCCGACAACGCCTACGAATAGATACGGCAGCAGGAGACGCACCTCTTCCCATCCGCTGACCGAGAGGCTTCCCATCAGCCACGAAAGTACAGGGCGCACGTCCGGGTCGGAGCGGATCATGAGAAACCCGGTCATGGCACTGGCCAAAGACGCGATGGCGATGCCCGAAAGAATCAGTCCCGCGAGTGGAAGCCCGCCGGAGCGGCTCGCGATCACGTAGGAGAACATGACTGCGAGCAGTGCCCCGCCAAACGCGGCCAGAGGAAGCAGGTTGAATCCCTGGATATAGGCAGGCAATGGGGTGACGAGGACAACAGTGGCCCCAAGGCCTGCTCCAGAGGCCACCCCGATGAGGTACGGGTCTGCCAGGGGGTTCCGGAAGAGGCCCTGGTAGGTTGCTCCAGATACGGCAAGTGACGCACCAACGAGGCTGCCAAGGAGAATCCTGGGGACTCGAACCTGCCACACTATGGTTTCCCACCCATCGGGCCACCAGCCCACCAGGCTGATAAACGGCATCTTACCCAGAAGAATTCCAGCCACGCTATGGGGAGGGATCCAAATAGCGCCGAAGCCGGAGGCCACCACCATAGCGAGCAACACAACAAGAGCCGCGATGATCAGCCTACGCCACGGGTATGACAGTCCAACCAGCCGATGCCCGCGGTAGAGCTTCACGAGTGCATCGGCATGGCCTGAGCCAATCGGTATGCGACTGGGCCCAATCTCACTTGCTGACATTAAACTCCTCTAACTGGGGACAACAAAAAACCCTGGCTCCACTCAGCCAGGGTATCGAAAACGGACTCTCGGCAGCCTCCGCATTTTAGCTACGAAGCCACTGCCTGAGAACCATCTCTGTTTTGCGCAGAGCAGAACTCATCACTCCAGGGTAGGTCTCCTGACTCGCGGGTCATCGCTTCACCGACGCCTTCCCATCCTTGAGAGGACAGTGGCACATGTCGGTTAGCTCGCCGCTCACAGTGGCGCAACCGTGGCGGATTTTCACCGCCTTCCCTATTAAGCCCGTGTGGCACCCAGAGCGTATCTATTCAGTTTTTAATGGTATCAAAAGCAGGTCGAGTCTACTGGTTCAAGCCAGCATATGTCAATATCAGGACCCGACTGGTTTAGGCGTCAGTAACGTTACCGGGCCGGATTCATAAGTGAACAAACAGGAGTCTAACCATGGCAAAGGACATCCCACACAACGTTCGAAGTTTCAATTGGTTTCATCCAGCACTAGCCGTCACCAGTTGCCCCACCCGGCACTAATTGGCTGAGGTCCCTGATGACAACACAAGACATCGAACTGTCAATGAAAAATGGGATGGTAGACCATAGGGAGATACTGTGTGGTTCGACCCTTACAGCCTTCGGAGCTTCGGGAACAGGATGAAGGCTCCAACTGCAAGGGTAACAAGACCAACTCCATGTGCCATTAGCGCCAGGCTAACCCCTAGCGCAGAGGCCAGCGCCCCTATTTGCAGATGTCCCACCGGTCCCAGCCCAACGGCCAGCACCCAGGAGCCCATGGCGCGCCCGCGCAGTTCATCGGGCACCACAGTCTGCACAAGGCTCTGGGACAAGATGTCAGCCAGCGCCCCCATTCCGTTGATTATCATTATGGCCAGAATGGCAAAATAGAAGGTGTTTGCAACTCCCAGGAACACCAGAGAAGCTCCAAAGACGTGTAATACGACCAGATATAGCAGCCCCTTACGCTGCACCTCGCCAAGCGAGGACAGGGCCAGTATGGCTGCAATGCCGCCCACCGAGCGAAGGGCGTTCATGACGCCAAGTCCCTCTGCACCAACGTGGAGTACGTCTCTGGCAAGGACCGGCAGGAGCACCTGGTGGGAGAACCCCAATATCTCCACGGTCGCAGCCAGGATTAGCAGTACCAACAGGATATTATTGTGCCGTATCTCCGCGCCGAGCTCCTTTAGGTTCTGCCAAAGTGGCTGCTGAGCGCTCAATGCAGACCGGCCGGGGGAGTGAACGAACTGAAGTGCTGTGGCAGATGCTATGTAGCTGGCCGCCAGGACAGCATAGGCTACATCTGCACCCAAACGCCCCACCAGGAAGCCCACGGCCAGCGAGCCGCCAATGCCACCGACCCTCATACCAAGAGAGAGATAGGATAGACCGTTAACAAGGTTGTTTGACCCCACTATGTCGTAGGCAAAACTCTGCCTTGCCGGCTGATGCATGGCGCGCAGACATCCGCCCGCAAAGGTAATCAGCAGCAGGTGCCATAGCGCTACCACGTCCAGCATGATGAGGAGACCGATGGCGGCGCTCAGTCCGGCCATACTGATGCTGACCCCTCGCAAGAGCTTGCGGCGGTCTACTCTATCGGCGATGGCTCCCGCGATGACTCCCAGGAGAAGAAATGGTGCCATTCTCAGCGCCAGTGCCACACCCACCATCAAGGGGGAATCGGTAAGCTCAAGCACCAGCCATCCCAGGACCACCTGCTCCCCAATGAAACCTGTGGAGTTGAATACGCCCGACAGCCAGAGAAGACGAAAGTCCTTGAAACGCATTGCCGGGGCGGCAAGGACGTTGCGGAGTAGAGAGCCGCGTTTTGAAGTCAAACCATCTTCGGGCAACTGTGCTCTCCTCTATCCATAAACACCCCGTTTGCAGGCCAAGAGACGCAGAGGCCTGTATCTCTTGTATATACCAGGGATTGTAGAGGAATTGAGGCGTGGGTCAAGTCGAAGGTGGGCCAAGCCCTGGCCGGGGTGAAACCGTCACACCGCTAGATTTACTCGATACGGCGCAAAGGCGGGTAGGCGAGGTACATGATAGCAGCTATAAGAATGCAGCCAATGCCGAAGAGTATCTGCGCCACCTGTACCCCCAACGCGGCCGCCGCCATCCCCGCGACGAATCCCCCGAAGGCCGTCATGGCCCTGTCCAGGCTGAGAACACCCATCATACGACCCCGCATATTCTCAGGTGCCGCCTGAATGATGACCGTATTGATAATGGGCATGAAGATAGACTGCCCCGCTCCTATTGCAACTATTATGACAAAAGCCAACGGGACTGAGTTCAGATATGTACTGGAGGAGAATAGGATGAGCAGGAGTCCGAAGATCGCCATCACAACCATCGCCAAGACACCCCGCTTCCTGGTTGGATTGAGTGTAGCCAGAGCCAGGCCGCCCGCGAGACTTCCTATCCCCATGACGGAGATCAGGAGACCGTAACCCGTCGCTCCTATGTCCAGGACACGAGTGGCAAAGAGAGGAGCAAAGACCTGCATGAAGGCCATGCCGAATGTGAAGTAGCCAAGAGAGATGATCAGCACGCCACGAATCGTGGGAGCGTTCCAGGCGTATTTGAATCCCTGGCCCAAGTCGCCACCCATTCTGCGCATGCCCTGATAGCCGGAGCGCTGGTGGTCAGGAACGCGAAGCATCACCGTGACAACGACCGCGACTATGTAGATCGGGACTATGAATAGAAAGGGAGCTGCCAGACCGAAGACTCCCATGAGTATGCCGGCCAAGGATGCCCCCGCGATGCGCATCCCGCCCATGGTGCTGGTGCTGAGAGCCATGGCATTGGTGACTAGATGTGGCGGCACCAAGGCAGGGATCATTGCTCTGCGGGCCGGCTGGTCGAAGGCCATAATCCCTCCTCTGAGGAAACTGAATGCGTAGATGTGCCATATCTCGATCAAGTTCGTCACAACCAGAAAGGCAAATATAGCATTCAGTCCCAGGACCAGGAATTTGACCACGACAAGCACCGTACGCCGGTTGAAGTTATCCGCTACCACTCCTGCTATCATCCCCAGGAACAGTCCTGGTATAGTCCTGACCAGTATGACGGCCCCCAGGTGAATGGCAGAATCTGTCATAGCCAGAATCAGAAGAGGACGGGCCGTCTGCTCCAGCCACAGCGCAAAGGCGTGGGTCATCTGTCCTATCCAGAGGAGCGTGAAGTTCCGATATCGCAGAGAGGCAAATGTGTTCTTAACGGAGAAGCGGCTGCCGCCCCCTGTTATGTCTACCGCCTCGGCAACGGCCGCTGACTGCTCTTCGCTTTTCGGCTCTTCTGGGTTCATAGATATACGCTTCCTTGGTTTAATCTTTCTGACCTGGTTCTAGTCTATACGACGCAGCCTGGGATATGCGACGAACATCACCGCGGCCGTGGCAACACACGCCAGCCCAAAGACGACCTGGGCCTCCTGGATTCCAATCCGGTCCGATAGGAAACCTGCCATCGCCCCCCCAAGGGCTATCATGGAACGGTCAAGGCTCAGCATCCCCATGACGCGGCCCCTCATGTTCTCAGGAGCTGCTCCCACAAGGAGAGAATTTATCAAGGGGAAGAAGACGGCCTGCACCACTCCCAGCACGGCAACCAGCGCGAAGGCAAGCACAATCGACTGAAGGAATGAGGTGAGGGAGAACACGGTCAGCAGAAGACCATATACGAAGAGCATGGCAACCATAATAGTCGCTCTCTTTTTCGTTGGGTTGATCGTTGCTATAGCAAGCGCTCCGACAATGCCTCCCACACCCAGGAAGGAGACCATATAGCCAAATCCACTATCGCCGATATCCAGTACGTTTTTAGCAAAGAGCGGGGCAAAGACCTGCATGAAGCTCATGCCGAACGTGAAGTATCCCAGCGCAACAATGAGCACACCCCGAATATCAGGGTTGCCCCAGGCGAAGCGCAGCCCGGACACGATATCGCCTCCCATGCTCTTTGCTCCCCGGTAGCCCCTACGTTCGTGGTCCTGCGGGCGGAGCATCCAGGTGAAGAAGACGGCACCGGTATAGGCTACGGAGGCCACGATAAATGGCGCAGCGAGTCCTATATAACCCACCAGGAGACCGGCCGCAGCCGCACCGGCGATGCGCATGAGCTGCACAGAACCGGAACTCAGGGACATCGCATTCGTCACCAGGTGTGCAGGAACTATCGTGGGGATCATGGCCTGTCTTGCGGGCTGGTCAAAGGCCTGCATGGAACCACGCATGAAGCTGAATACGTAGATGTGCCAGACCTCTATGAAGCCGGTGAGCACAAATATGGCGAAAGTAGCGTTCAGCCCCAGAACTATGACCTTGGTGGTAAGGAGAACCACCCGTCGGTTGAAGTTGTCGGCCACCACTCCCGCAATCATTCCGAAGCCCACCGCAGGAAGAGTCCGTGTCAGGAGAACAAGCCCCAGTTGTGTGCCGGAACCTGTGAGATGAAGTATGAGAAGCGGCTGGGCTACCTGCTCCATCCACAGGCCGAATGCGTGGCTGATTTGCCACAGCCAGAGCCAGACGAAGTTTTTGTACGCGAGCGAGGCAAAGGTGGTTGGAAGACGGGAACCACGGCCACCGCGAGCTGTTCCTATTGCGCCAACCCCGTGGCCATTGCCTTGCTCGCGCGCTATGTCTTCTTGTGTTCTCTGTTCCATATTTATAGATTTACTTGGGTTTAGGTTGACCGGTCGCAGTTAATCCAGGTTCCTGATTCGGGGCACAAAGGCCAACATAAAGATGGAGAAGAACACCAGCATGATGGCCAGACTTCCCACGGCCCACTGCACCCCGACGATGTCAGTCAGAATACCCGTGAAGAAGACACCGAAGCTGGTCAGACCGAACTCCATCATCATGAGACTCATCACCCGGCCACGGTACACGTCCTGAACGTAGTACTGCAACAGGGTATTGCTGAGAGTCATTCGTGCCGTCTGCCCTATTCCTACGAAGAAGATGAACCCCATTGCGAAAGGCCAGGCCATAGACGGGAACCAGGAACCGGAGAAGAACAGGCCCACCAGCGCAGTTCCCAATATAAGGCTTCCCCCTATCAGCATGAGACCGCGCTTCTTGTTTGGCAGAGAGGCCAGAAATATGGATCCAAGCATGGCTCCCACGCCGGACATGCTAAGCAACAGTCCAAACCCTCTCTCGTCCACCTTGAGGACGTCCTCGGTGAGGGCAGGCAACAGCATCATGTATGGCATTGAGAGGAGGGTTACGACGAAGGTAACGATCAGGATGATGAGGATGGTGGTCTCATGTTTGACATACTTGAGTCCGTCTACAATTTCGCTCACGGCGCCGCGCCCGCGCAGGCTCACAGTGCCCGTCTTCGGCATCAAGGTGACGAAGGCCACGGCCATCACATAC
>JAQBZZ010000043.1 GCA_027622595.1 Chloroflexota bacterium | reverse complement strand
AACCGGTGCAGAACGCCACCATCGAGAGCTTCAATGTACCGCTCCCTCCGGAAAGACTCGAGCCTGTCCGACCGTATGGGAATAACGGATAAGTTCAACGTAGTGTTTGGCGGCCAGCTTGGCGTCGCACAGCACCTTGAAACAGTACTCGAGGCAGCTCGACTACTTGTATCCAGGCAGGAGGTGCAGTTTTTACTGGTAGGGGATGGCGTTGAGCAAGCTAGTCTAGAACAAAAAGCCGCTGAAATGCACCTGACGAATGTCCGATTCGTGGGACGCTTCCCTGCTGACCAAATGCCATCCATATATGCCTTGGCTGACGTGCTCTTGATTCACCTGAAGGCCGATCCTGCATTCACGATGAGTATTCCTGGTAAGACCTACCCATATATGGCGTGCGGTAAGCCGGTGCTCGCTGCGGCAGCCGGTATAACAGCAGACATCATTCGCAGTGCTTCCGCGGGTTTGACGTGTGCCCCGGACGATCCACAGGCAATGGCGGAAACGGTGATCCGGTTCCTTGAGATGCCTTCTGACGCACGAGCGCGCATGGGAGAGGCAGCGCGCCACGCCGCAGTTACGACATACGCTCGGCACGTTGTTCTTGATGAGCACGAACGCGTCCTCATTGCTGCCGCACAAGGAAAGAACTCGTCTAGAATTAAGAAGCGGGAACCATAGACGATGGACGGTGAGCATAACAAGTTGTCAGGGGGCATGTGGGAACTGCGTTTCAAGCGCCCCTTCGACGTTCTTATTTTCATCGGTTCACAGGTCGTTCTTTTCCCGATGTTCGCCCTGATTTGGCTTGTGATACCGCTGGCCATCTGGCTCGAGGATCGTGGTCCCGTCATTTACCGCCAGCTACGAGTGGGATATGATGAACGGATCTCGTCCTTTGCCGAGGGAAAGCAATTACAGCGGCTTCGCCGACCGGTGAGGAGCCGGGGAGACGGGTTCTGCGACGCCTGTGGGTCACCACAGCCCAGCACCCTCTACGGTCTCCGAGACAAGGCTGGTGAACAAGTGTACTTCGTCGGCAGCACGTGCCTCCAAGCGCTCAGTCGAAAAGGTGTAGTAGTCCGGGCCTTTGGGAGGCAATCGGCTACAACCGCCTATGATGCGGAGATGCATCGCAGGGATGAAGAGGCAAGTACCTCTCGCTCCATCGGGGAGGCTGCTATTGAACATCCAACAGAGCTCGATTGCCTGGATCAAACCGAGTCAGCCGTAATCAGCGCTCCCGCTTATATCTCTGCAGTCCTAGCCTATGAAACCCAGGGGCACTACCATTCGGTCGTTACGCTCGCTGACTCAACTGTCCCGATCCTCTCAGTGGGGTCAGCTGTGGAAATTCGCGTTGATGAAGACGGCGGGAAATCGATACCCGCAGGCTTCGCACTTCACCGGGTCAAGCAATCAGGACCGGATGCCCTCATCCGATGCGTTCTGAGGGCATGGGAACAGGCCGCAGGCAAGCTCAGCGTAGAACAGGATGGTTCCAGGGTGGAGGCCATAGACGCTGACCTAGGCGAAACATTGTTAGTGGAGGCGGGAAGTGGAAACTAAACCAGCGACAGGGAAACAGCGTGGAGATGGAGAAGAAAGGCTAAGTGGGCCCGCGGCTGAAACCATGACCGTTCTGGCTCTCCAGGAGCGTGTGCAAGACCTCTGCCGAGAGCGTCCCCACCTCACAAGCCGCATCGAAAAAGCCGGCTTCATCGTGCTTCTGCGCTCCATCCAGGAGCTCAAGTACCGGAGACACTATCGGGTAGGCGCCGAAGACGGTTTACGGACCTACGACGTAATCAACGGCCACTGTGAGTGCTCTGACTACGTCAGGCACGGGCCTGGCCACCCCTGCAAGCATCGTCTGGCCATTGAGTTATATGAAGAGATAGGCTCCACTGTCCCCACATCGGTCCATAGTCAAAATGAGACGAATGGATCTAGCTCATCTGAAGGTGAGATGGACGACTACATATAGCCGGCCATCTCCAACACCTCTACCCACTATGATTTACAGCTTAATCCGTTGACAGGTTTACGACGTTTCGAGTACCGTACCTTAGTCTGACGTTCTATCAATATTAATCGAGCGATAGATGCTATGTTCGATCCAGAGGTGAGAGGGGAAGGCAAAACCGTGATTCGCCAACAAATGAGCCAGAATGGGTCGCTTACCCCAATGCGCACGCTGGATACGCCCCTGCGAATATGCAACTTCCAAATCACCTTGGAATCAATAAAGGCCCCAGAATTCATGGACATGACCGACCAAGTACTTGCCTCAGTCGCTGAATCCGGCGTCACCATGGGCAATGTGCTTATCTACTCTCGACACACAACCGCAGCCATCAAGATCAACGAGATGGAACCCCTCTTGCTCCAGGACCTGGAGCGCACCCTGGAGCACATCGCTCCCCGGGACGCAGACTACCGGCACAACGACTTCACCGTCCGTACCGTCAACATGAATGAGGATGAATGCCCCAACGGCCACGCCCACTGTCAGCACCTCTTGTTAAGCACCAGCGAGACCATCCCAATAATCGGGGGAGTGCCCCAACTTGGTATGTACCAACGGGTCTTCTTCGTCGAGTTGGACCATCCCCGCCAGCGTGAAGTCTTCGTTCAGGTGATGGGGGTCTAAGGGGCGAAACTCGCTCCTTCACCCGATCTCTTGAATGTCCACGAGGTCACCGGCGAATGGATGAAAGTCAAGCTCACCCGACCACCCTACCTAGAACACTGCCTCTATGCCCACCTCGTGCCCAACTCCGATGGGACCGCACGACAAAGGTCTGTCTGGGGAGATAATCCAATCATCTTCCTGACTGCGAAGCCCCTTCATCCTGGAACGGACATCAACACATGTCCACCCGCCCCAATAATGTGCAGAGTCAGTGATGTTGTGGCGTTCACTGACTAGGGACTGCTTTTTGGTGGAAACGGGGGATATCAAACTCCTTCCGAACCACATATGGAAGTCCTTTTGGGTGCATCGATTTAGTTTCTTATTTCATCCCCAATTTTTTGCCTTGAGGCCAGTGCTGATCCCACCAAGAGCTTCGACTTGCGTGATCAGAATATTCAGTGTTCCTTCCTGACGTGACACTGTGCCGCGTACCCTCAGAAGTGGGTTGGCCAAGTGGTGTCGGAGGCGCTGGTATTCCCGCTCCCAGATCATCATCGGGATGTGTCCGAACTCGTCCTCCAGGGTGATGAACACCGTCTTCCCCGACGGCCGCTGACGACGGACCACAAGCCCCGCAACTACTACTTCTTGACCATCCACCAGCTCATGCAAGTCCTGACTGGTCAGCACACCATGCAACCCTGGCCTCAGGTGTGTCATCACGTGCCCGCTGGGGTACATACCCAACGACCGGTATTCCCCCTCCATAAGTTCACCTGCATGGAGAGCAGGCAGCGTGGCGGTATCTTGATCGACGGTTAGCCCCAGTCCCATCTGTTTGCCAACGGGGTGGTAGCGCAGCCCAATCTCCCACTTCACCGTTCTGCGGTCGGGATTGAAGCCATCCAACGCCCCAGCATCTGCCAACGACTCCAGTTCGCCTTGCAGCAGCGCTGTGCGCTCCATGAAGTCTGCCAGTGAAGGAAATGAGCCGCTCTGATCTCGTGCCTCAACGATCCGCTTGCCAGCCTTCTGTCCGACATCCCGAACATACCTAAACCCTAGGCGAATGGAGCCCTCCTCAATGGTGCATTGGTCCCTACTCATGTTCACGTCCGGGTTGAGGACGTGAATGTCATGCCGACGGGCGTCTTCCTTTAGTGTCTCCGGCGAGTAAAACCCCATCGGCTGCTGGTTTAGCAGGCCAAGATAGAACTCCAGCGGGTAGTACCGTTTCAGCCAGGACATCTGATAGGCCGTCACACCGAAGGCGAAGGCGTGGGACTCGGGGAACATATAGCCCCCGTTGAACTTGCTGAAGACCAGCCGGGCGGTCTCTTCTCCCACACCCTTGGCTGCTGCACCATCCCTGAACATTTCCCAGTAGTGGTTCAGAAGACCCTCGTTGTTGCGTCTGCCATAGGCCCGCCGGAGCTGGTCCGCCGCGCTGGGGCTGAGTCCCCCCACATCGATGGCGAGCTGGTTCACCTGGTCCTGGAACAGGATGATTCCCAGCGTCCGTTCCAATGCTCGCTTCTCCAGGTCGTGGTCAAAGGCGACAGGCTCTTCCCCACTGCGCCTTCGGATGTAGTGGCGGACCCCGTCGTTGGCACCCACTCCTGGACGTACTGCCGCTACCTCCCGGGCCATGTCCGTCAGGTTCAGGGGTTTGATGCGCGGAATGGTCTGGATCTGGGCCGCTGACTCCACCTGGAAGACGCCGATGGTGTCTGCCCTGTGGAGCATGGCATAGACCTCCGGGTCCTCGAAGTCGATGCGAGTCAGGTCTACCGCCTCTCCTGTGCGCTGCTCGATTGCTCTTGTCGCATCTTGTAGTTGGGAGAGTGCTCCCAGGGCAAGGAAGTCTATCTTCACGAACCCAGCATCCTCGACAGCGTTCTTGTCCCACTGACAGATATACCGGCCTTCCATAGCACTGGGCTGGACCGGCACCATGTCGATGAGGGGTGAAGAACTGATGATCATTCCACCGGGGTGCTGGGCCAGGCCACGGGGAAACCCATCCAACTCACGCGCCAAACCCAGCAGGTCACGCCAGCCAGGGGCATCCGCGAACCCTTTAAGCTCCGGTAAGTCCTCCATCTCCTGACGGAGCCCTTTCGCGCTGCGAGTCTCCACCCGCTTGGCGAACCTGTCGATCTGGTCTGGCGGCAGACCCAATGCCTTGCCCAAGTCGCGTATCACTCCCTTGCTCTGGTAGGTGACCAACATCCCTGTCAGCGCAGCCCTGTCCCACCCGTACTTCTTGTGTACCCGCAGGATCAGCTCCTCCCGGATGTTCCGAGGGAAATCCAGGTCGATGTCCGGCACCTTTGCCAACGAGTCTTCCGGCAAGAACCGCTCCAGAGAGAGGTCGTACTGCAAGGGGTCTATATGACTCAGGCCGATGAGGTAGCCCACCAGCATGGAGACGCTTGAGCCGCGTCCTCTACCCGGCGGGGCTTCTTCTAACGGCACTTCCCTGTCTACCAGCCCCAGGTCCACCATGACCTCTCGTCCCAACTGAATGACCTCGTGATAGAGGAGCAGGAAGCCCGCCAGGTTGTGCTTGCGGATCAGCCTGAACTCTTGTGCCAACCGCTCCTGTACACGTGGTGTGACTGCTCCGTAACGTCGTATCGCTGCCTGGTGGCTCAACTCCTCCAGGTACGTGTCAGGGGTATGGCCTTCAGGCACGGGGTAGTCAGGGAAGCTGTAGCCGAGGTCGCGGGAGAGGTCGAAGGAGCATCGCTGAGCGATGCGGAGGGTGTTGTCCAAAGCCTCGGGTAACTCTGCGAAGAGAGAGGCCATCTCCTCCGCCGACTTTAAGTAGAACTCGCCGTTAGGTCGCCGCTCCTGGTGGGTCTCTTCCAGGCTCTTGTTGTGTTTGATGGCGACCAGACAGTCCTGGAGTTGGTGACGCTCCCGGACATGATAGTGGACGTTGTTGGTGGCCACTGTCTTTATTCCCAGTTCTTTACCCAGGCCCACCAGAGCCTTGATGCGATCCGTGTCCCCATAGACGAGGTTCTGCTGAAGCTCCAGGTAGACGTTCTCCACGCCAAACCACTCTCTATACTCCGTCAGCCGTCTACGTGCTTCTTGTATCCGGCCCTGGTCTACCAGAGATGGCACGAGTCCCTTAGCGCAGCCTGTAAGCAGCACCAACCCCTCTGCGTGGTCTGCAAGCAGTGCCGGGTCGAGGCGAGGGTCCTTACGCTCACCAAAGACATAGGACGCAGTCACCAGGCGGCACAGATTGGCGTAGCCTTCCCGGGTGGCGGCCAACAGCGTGAGATGGGAACCGGCCTGAAGCGTTACTTCGCAGCCGATGATGGGCTGGATATTCAACGAGCGAGCCATCCCAGCGAACTCCATCGCTCCACAGAGGTTATCGTGGTCTGTTAGGGCCAGGGCCGGGTATTCAAGTTCCTTGGCCCGAACCAGAAGCTCCTCGATGGAGGAAGCCCCCTCCTGAAAAGAGTGGTTGCTGTGACAGTGAAGCTCCACGTAGCTAGTCATAGCTCTGCAGATACCACCGCTTGTTCACCAGGTCTTGGAAGATCGTGACCTCTCGACCATCCTCTAGCAGCACCTTGAAGTACATGCGGCTGATCTCTTCACCTCGCCACCACTCATCGTCGACGCGCCATCGGTCCCGCCGCTGGCGTATCAGAAACCATCTTTCCTTGATGCACACCCGCACCGGGGTTTCATCTCCCCCAGAGGCCATTTCTATGGGTACAGGTTCGTTTACGGGGCGAAGGGGATCAGTGCGTGCCTCCGCTCTGGGATTCTCGACCATGGTTCCACCTCCCTTACTACATATACCGGCGGTCTTGTACCCAGCCGCTCTTCCATCTGTGCCATGGTTGTTTTGAGCCGGTCTCGTTGCCGGACCTCTGCAAAGAGGCTTCCCTGTTGGCCAGACTCTCCGGTGATCCCACCCAAGGTGAGCCTCAACCCGATTAGCGGATGCGGTAGAACAACGGAGTCTAATGCCCCTTCCAACACCGTAAAGATGCGTTCTTTTGACCCGATGGCGTCACGAAAGGAGACTGACTTCTGCCACGAAGAGGTCATCTCTCCATCTCCCTCCAACGTGACCGAGCGCACATAGCGGCCTCGCATATGCGCCAGAGAGAAGATGCGCCCCAGCAACACTTCCACCGCCAGTAATAGCGACGGCAACGTGGCAGAGGGGCCGGGGAACTCCAGGTACTCCATCACTGTCTCCTGGTTTTGACGAGGGACGATCAGTCTTGTGTCCCTCCCCACTGACAGCCCCCACATGAAACGACCTTCATGCCCGAACTGAGCCTGCATAGGCCCAACGCCCACGGCGGCCACCTGTCCCAGGCTCGTAAGCCCAAAACCCTGGAGGCGCTTGATGGTCTTGAAGGGCACGGGGAGCATTCCCACCGACACATTCGCAAGATAACTGGATGGCTCCTCCGTGCCCTGGGCGGCTCCGTGATAGTGGGCATGGGTCGCTGCAATGTAAGCGGGAAACTTGCCATCACCGATTCCTACTTGAGGAGCAAATCCGTTTGGTACCGCCTGGAGCAGGGCTGTGACCATACGGGTTTCGCCGCCATACATCTCCAAGAGGCCGTGAACGTCGACGTAGGCGAGGCCTGGAGCACTGTCCTCTACCACGGGGCTGACGCGACTAAGAGCGTCCAGGAGAACCTTGGAGGCAGTCTGGTAGAGAGGTAGGTTGGCGTCCAAGAGCACCGCTTCCTTGCATCGGCCGAGCGCCGTAGAAAGAGCCATCCCCGGGGAAACCCCGGATGCTCGTGGAGAGGCGTCGTAGATGAAGCGTCGAGAGCCCTTGGAGTGGACGAGCACCACTGGCTTGCCCTGAAGATCAGGGCAACGTCTGACTTCTATCTGCACCGCGAAGTGTGGAATAAGGACACAGGCAACGCGCATAAAAACTCCTCGCCACATGAAGGAACGAGGAGTATATCAGAACAAGTGTTCTTTTTGTCAAGGGGGAGTTGTCGGGCATGGGTGCGAGGTAGCCATTCGTAACTATTGTCTGTCACGGTCAATCAAATCTTGGAGGCCGTTCCTGCCAAGTCCGGTTTGCTTAACGCCGAGGATAGACCCAAGGGTGCCGTCTGGGAGATTTGCAGCCTTGTCAGGTACAACGGTAGATCGTGGACGTGTCTCATCGGGGAACTATTTGCTGAAGAAGATGCCATGGTTTGCGTGATTGCCTTCTATCCAGCCATCGAGAGCTAAGAGTTCAGCTAATCGTCGGCCAGAGATCGCAATCGGCATGATTTAGGCAGGCACACCCGCACCCACATAGCTGCCAGATGATTCACCGGAGTGAACGTGAGGAATCGGGAGTTGTTGTACTCCGTGGTCGGCAAGGAATTCGTCAGCAAACCCGAGTCGGTTCATTTCATTTACCTGCAAAATCATAGCAGCGGCAAGTTCCTTGCGAACGTCTTCCAAAGTATCCGCAAACGTGGCTGTGCCTAGCTCTAGGCCCTCACCAAGCCACTGGTCTCCATCTTGGTGGAAGTTTGCTGTTAGTACGATTGCCTCACTCATCCCACCGTCGATAACATGAACCACTACAACGTTTTCCCTCATCATGTCCTGTCCTCCTGGTTCTGGCTGGCCAACTTGCCAAATCCAGGTACCCCTCCGAAATCCTCGCGGTGCTACACTATCCCAATTTCATACGGTAGAGGCACGTGAGCACCTACCTCGTATTCAATTAGTACACATCCATCGTACTCCAGATATAACACCCCTACAATCACCTAAACGGGTGGGTGGGCTAAATGGTTTCACCCAATCCATAATCCGTAGCTACCAGCCCCACCCCTGGAACGGTCTATCTTTCTATGCTGCTGTTTATTCAGCGGACACCGCAGGAACAAGGTTCAATGAGGATAGCGAGACCTCCACGGTTGGCACTAGGAGACCGTGGCAGGCTAAACAGCCTCTAGGAGTTCCGGCGAGTTGTTCTTGACGCTGTTGACCAGGTCGCTGACGGCGTATGAAGCCATGGCGTCAGCGTTATAGGGCACCAGTAACGATTGGAGTGCTTCTATGTCGTCAGTTGGAGCCAACCATGATGCCTCGGCCTCTTTCGGCAGGATCACCGGCATCCTGTCATGGATGGGCGAGACAAGCTCGTTGGGTGGGCACGTGATGATAGTGCAGGAGTGGAGGTCTGCCCCTGTTTCTTTGTTGGTCCATGATTCCCAGAGCCCTGCAAAGGCGAACAACTCCCAGTCCTTCATGCCGATGCGCATAGGTGTCTTGGTGCTGCCTTCCTTCTTCCACTTGTAGAATCCATCAGCGACGATGAGGCACCGACGACGCTTCAGGGCGTGCTTGAATGCTCCGCTGGTCTGAACGGTCTCAGTCCTAGCGTTGATCATCTTGAACCCGACCTTGATGTCTTTGGCCCAGAAAGGCACAAGGCCCCACCGCATCAGCTCAGCGTGGCGCTCTCCATCTTCAGTGACTACTAACACCTCATGGCTGGGAGCAACGTTGTAGTTCGGCTTCCAGTCGAAGTTCTCGAAGTCATTGTACGAAAACCCAAACCGAAACGAGAATTGGTTTGGGTCGGGTTCAGCTACTATGAATCGGCCACACATAGTCAGATTATATATCCGGCTATGGAATTACATCAGGCCTCTTACTACCAGGGAGTCAATTTCGGGACGCAGAGAGCGGATCGTGGAGTGCGGAAATCCTTGTGCGTGACCTCCGTACCAGTGACCGTATCCTTGCTCTCAACTCCATGGGGCTCACAGATTGGTGGACGTAGCAATCGGCACCTGCGAGCAGCAAACCACAGAGTTCATCAATCGTTCTGGATTTGCTGATCACCAAGATGGGAGCCGATGACGACGCGCGGATTTGCCGGCAGATCCCATCGCAATCCATGTTTAGCTTCTCCGCGCTTACAATAATCACATCCGGCTCGCTATAGCATGCCGTAGCGACTCCTGAAGCCCCGCTGCACACCACCCAATCCACGCGTTTCACCCATTGATCAACCTGCTCCCGTAATTCCTGTAGGCCGACCTGTCGCATAATGCCACCAAATGCCGGTTGGAACTCAGTAGCAGAGCATGTTTCAGTTAGATGGCTTCTGGAGCACCAAAACCATCCAACTCTTGCCTCCAGGATTTGCCATGCTTCGTCCTCGTGGCCAAGGGCGGCTCGCAAGCTGCTGACCACTCGTGGGACATCGCCAACAAGCAGTATCGACCGAATCTCGACCGCCATATTATTACTCACCATGCATCCCTCCCTACTAGTAGTGTTCCGTCACACCGTCTCGTGACCTGCCAACTCTCCAGCAGCCATTAAGGCCGCCTGGGTTCTGCTCCTCACGCCAAGCTTTCTCAAAATTTGTTTGACGTGTGACTCCACGGTCCTGGGCGTGATTCCCAAGATATGTGCTATCTCCAGGTTTCTGAGCCCGTGACTGACATGTGAGAGGACTTCGGCCTCCCGGGGGGACAGTTTTGAGGTAACCGTCCATCGCTGGTGATCCGCAGCACGATCCAACGCCATCCTTTTTACAAATGAGCTGGCAACGGCAGCACTAAGCACTACCCAGCCGTGGGCAACCTGGCAAATCGCATTTACGAGTTGATGGGGTGTTTCATCCTTGACCAGATACCCCCTTGCGCCAACCCGGAGAAACGCTCTCACGTACCGTTCGTCGTCATAGGCAGAGAACACGAGGATCTTGGTATCCAATGCCTTAGCAGCTAAGGTACGGGCAACTTCCAGCCCGCTATCTTTTCCAAGGCGGACATCTAAAAGAGCGACGTCCGGTTCCAGGTCGCAGACCACGGAGATAGCGGAGTCTGCGGACCCAGCTTCACCCAACACCTCAACTCCAGGAATTGACATGATGGACCTTCTGATTACTTGCCGGGCTAAGGCTTGGTCGTCGACCAGGACGACCGAGATAGGCGCGGAGTCGAGTGGGGGATTCCAGTTCATCGTCATCTGCTCCTTCGAGGAAATGATGTGTGCCCGGTCAGTGTTGATGGCGTTCATTTATTACCTTAATCAACGGTATCCACACCTAGGGTATCCACACCTAGCCGAGTGCGCATGAGTGATAAGTGGGGCATCCCGCAAGGGGAATCCCGCATAGGTTTGATAGGTTGCCAAATTCTTAGGAGTGATATCTAGGAGTTTCACAGCCCACCTGACCTCCACATTGGGGGATTCGAATGTGGAATTTGCGAATTGATACTGCCAAATCAATATGGGGAATGCGGGTTTTCCCGTGCGTGGAAGCACGTATTTCACCCTTGTGGGCAGCGAATAGCAGCCGTACGCTCGGCACCGAGGCGAGCAGCACGTAAACATAGCGGAGGTGGATATGGATATCAGTGGTCTGGAACAGGCGTTCCGTTCAGCAATACGAGGGAACACGGAGCGGCTGTCGATGGCGACAATGGCTGGGAGCGTTGAGGTGTCCCCAGAGTTCGCAGCCGCTGCCAAGAGTCTTGAGGAGAGGGCCAGCAAGAGCCCGACGGCAAAGAGCATCCTGCGCTTTGTGAGCGACGGGTGGATCTAGGCTAAATAGGAAAGTCGTTCATAAATGTCACTGCGACTGGAGGGCACCGGCTTGATGCTGAATGAGCTTAGGCGGACAATCACAAACATCGTGAAGTGAGTACTGTACCGAGCCAAGCATAAAGGAAGCGTTGCTGCACGCCTTGGCTCGACCAGGTTACTCACTTCACCCTGAAAGTACGTGTC
>JAQBZZ010000042.1 GCA_027622595.1 Chloroflexota bacterium | reverse complement strand
CACATAAACCCAATCGTAGCATACGCCGAGTGCATTGTAAAGACATAACGGTAACACTACACTAGCTTCATGGGGGAATAATGAGAATTGGCTGTAAATAGTCATGGGAGTTGCAATGCAAGAGCTGAACAAATTGAATAGTCTGGCCAGTAAGATTCTTGGCGGCCTCCTAGTGTTTGCCTTGCTGGCGTTCATAGTGGTGGTCTTCGGAGGCATGTTGTGGGAGCTGTTCTGGCAATGGAATTAGCATAGCCAAGTACATAAACAAAGAGACTGGCGCTCCCTGGTATGGTAGTCGGCGTAAGACTGTTCTGCTTACGATGTGAAGCGGGAAAGACTGAAGGGGAGAAGAGAGGTCTCTTCTCCCCTTACTATATAGTCCGTGATCCGCTTCCCGGTGGCCGCGCTGAGTAGAATACCACTCCTGTAGTGGCCCGTCGCCAGCAATATCCCCTCACATCCATCCACTGGGCCGAGGATGGGTACGTCATCGGGGGAGGAGGGGCGCAGACCGCCCCAGACCCTATGCAGTTCGGCCCCGGCCACGGCGGGCACAAGGTCGATGGCATTGGAAAGTATTCTAGCGATGCCCTGTATCGTTGTCCTGGCGTTGAAGCCCACGTCTTCCCGGGTAGTCCCCATGACGATGGAGCCGTCTGCCTTGGGCACCAGGTACGTTATACCGTGCCAGATTATCGTGGATATGGGCGATGGAAGGATACGGGCCGCCAGTATCTGCCCCTTCACAGGTTGCACAGGAAGGTCAACTCCAAGCCAGTCCCTGTACATGCCCGTCCATGCGCCTGAAGCCATTACGACCCAGTCCGCTTCCAGGTCGCCGGAGGTCAATCGCACCCCGGAAACCCGGCGCTGCTGATACAAAAGGCCCTTCACCTCGGTGTCTTGAAGTAAGGTAGCTCCTCTCCTGGCGGCTCCCTGGGCATATGCTCTGACCAGCCTTCGACTGTTCAGATGCCCCTCCTGGGGCGAGAACAGGGAACCCAGGACGCCCTCTCCGAGGGCCGGTTCCATGCGGTACATTTCCTGCGCGCTCAGCCACCTGACCCCCATGTTCAGCGGCTCTTGCCATCTCAGGCGAGCCTCAAGGTTTTTTTCGTCTTCTTTGGTCAGGGCGAGGTGCAAGATACCCGGACACAGGTACTCCACGTCTATTCCAGACTCTTTTTGGAGTTGTGGCAGCATCTCCTGCATCAGAACGTGGCTTTCCAACGCAAGCTTTAAGGGTTCGCCCTCTGTGAATCCTTCCGAGAGCGATGCCACCATGCCCGCGGCCACGTCCGAGGCGCCGCTTCCGAGCTTTCCCCGCTCCAACAGCGTGACCCTGACCCCGGCGCCCGCCAGGTGGTAGGCGATGGAGCACCCGATGACTCCGCCTCCTATGATAACTACGTGATTGTTAGATGCCACTTTGCCCCCTTCCCGAGTTTATCCGCCGCCCACAGGCCGCACTATTTCCACTTCATCCCCCTCACCAAGGACGATCTTTGGAAAAGACTCCCTATCCACCACTTCTCCGTTGCGGGCTACGGCAACAAATTGAAGGTTTACTCCGCTGGACTCAAGGAAGTCCAGCAGACGGGTGGGGCCCTCAAGCTCCCGGCTGCGGCCATTTATGGTCAGTGTAATCATGTTTCTTTCACATTTTCAATTTCTTAAAAATGTCCTTGCGTTTCGTTTGTTGGGCTGGCCATAAGGAGCACTCCCTGAAAGATACACTATGGGTGTGGCACAGCACTTTCCAAAATATCCCACGCTGACATCAAGGACTGCTTCATCTCTCTGGCAGCTTTCTCCGGGTCCGACGCTGCCAGGATTGCGGTAATTACGGCAATTCCCGTAGCTCCCGCCTGTATGACGGATGCCGCGTTATAGGGATCGATACCCCCGATTGCAAGCACTGGGGTGTCCACCAGGCGCGTCACGGTGGTAATACGGTCTAGGCCGCCGGTCTCGACCCCTGGCTTGGATGAGGTCGGGAAGATGGTGCCAAGGAGCAAGTAGTCTGCATTCTCTTTTGCCGCCAGCGATGCTCCTGCGGAGTCGTGCACGGCCTTGCTCACAAGTAGTCGCGCCAGTTGTGCCAGTTGTGATGAGACTATTCGCCTGGCGTCATGTACCGCGATGGAGTCTTCTGGAAGGTGCCAGCCATCGGCTCCGGCGGCCAGGGCCACATCCAGGCGGTCGTTGATTACGAGAAGGGCTTTGCCATCGGTGATGGAGCGCAACCTCAGTGCCAGGTCCAGAAGCTCGCCGGCAGGCAAGTCCTTCTCACGAAGCTGCACCATGTCCACCCCGCCCGATACCGCCGCGGCGATTTTTTCTTCCAGCAAGCCAGCCCCGCAGAGCTTCCTATCGGTCACCAGGCAGAGACAGGGGGTTGGTAAAATTGGTAGAGAGTGTCGTGGTCTCATCTTTCCCTAGCTTTGCCCAACCACGCCCTCTACGGGACTGCTGGCAGACGCGTGTGTTTTTCTGGCAATCCGCCCTGCTTGAAAGGCCTTGAACCCTGCCTCCACTCCAAGACGAAAAGCTTCGGCCATCAGGGACGGGGTGTCCGCCTGGGCGATGGCTGAGTTCACCAGAACGGCGTCCGCTCCCATCTCCATAGCCTGCGCCGCGTCCGATGGGACTCCAAGGCCGGCATCCACCACAACTGGGACGGTTGCCTGTTCAATGATTATTCGAATCTCTTCCGCTGTGTGAATCCCCTGCCCCGAGCCTATTGCCGATCCCAAGGGCATTACCGTGGCACACCCAATCTCCTGAAGCCTTCTGGCCAGAACCGGGTCGGCATGGATGTACGGAAGCACTATGAATCCTTCCGCGATGAGAGCCTTCGCAGCCTCCAATGTTCCGATAGGGTCTGGAAGGAGGTACTTGTGGTCTGGAATAACCTCCAGTTTTATCCAGTCGGAGAGGCCCATAGCCCTTGCCAACCGGGCGACGGTAAGGGCCTCCTCCGGTGTGCGGCAACCCGCGGTATTGGGAAGGATGTGGTATTTACTCCAGTCTATATAGTCCAGAAGGGTCTTCTTATCGGGGTCGTCCAGGTCTAGTCGGCGGAGCGCGACGGTTATCATCTCCGTGCCTGAGGCTTCGACAGCGCTCACCATGTCTTCCATGGAACGGTACTTGCCTGTACCAAGAATCAGGCGGGACGTGAACTCCCTACCGGCGATGATCAATGGTTGCTGCATCATAAACTCCTTAGTGCCCTGTCCAAACTGGCGCCCGTTTTTCTGCGAAGGCCCTTGGACCTTCAGTGGCATCCGCGGAATCCAAGACGCTGCGAGATACCAAATTGCCAAACTTGTATGACTCGTCTATGGCATGGTGACGCCAGAACTGGGCCACCGCCTTGGTTCCCTGAACGGCCAGAGGAGCGTTGGCTGCAATCATCCCGACGATTTCGATGGCCCTTGGCAACAGTCGCTCAGGTTCGACAATTTCATGCACAAACCCAAATCGGTGAGCGTCTTGAGCACTCAGGCTATCGCCGGTGAGTAGAAGATACATGGCTTCACCAAATGGCATGACCCTTGAGAGACTGTGCAACGCGTAGTCGGCCAGAATGCCCCTCTTCACCTCGTAGAGAGCGAAGTAGGCATCGGTAGAGGCGATGCGAATGTCACAGTCCATGGCCCGTTCGACGCCTTCGGCAATGGCCATACCATTGACCTCTGCTATGAATGGTTTGGGATTACGGGAGAAGTCGAGTCCCTCTATGTTCCCTGGGCTCCCTGGCAACTTGGGGAGACCCAAGTCCTTAAGCCTGTCCATCCGCTCTTCCAGGGTAATGGACCCGGCTTCAAATTGTGCCTCCGTTTCTTCAATCGTTGCGTTATCCTCTGCCATCTCCTTCAGGTCGCCGTCGGCAGAGAAGGCTCGCCCATTGCCGATGAGGATTCCTACCCTCATGTCAGGGTCATTGGTGAAGTCCTGTAGGGCAGCCGAAAGCTCTCGTGCCTGCGGGCGGCCCAGGGCATTCAGGTTATCCGGCCTATTCATGGTGAATATGGCGTAGTGCTGTTCAGGGTACTTATCATACAGAAGCTCAGGCATGATGTTTTTCTCCCCAGCTTCGAGAGGTTCCCTCAGCGCTCAGAATCCCGGTATGGGTATGGCTCTTCGAGGACAAAAAATGATCTGGGGTTTCCATAGACAAAACCTTACAGCGGCTACCGGCATTGCAGAGGAATATGGACAAGTACGCTCTCCCTTCGCTGGCATTATCCAGTTCAGGTTCCGACGGTCGCCCCAATGCGTCGGGGCCTCTCAGCCTGGCACTCCCAAGCTCCCGCTGGACTCTTCTGTAGAGTAAGGTAATCCGCGGCGAAAAGTCAATTGGGGTGCTGTGCAAAACCATCATTCAATACTACATTCGTTATCAGGTGGTATTTGACTAACACACTGTTGACATCCATAGTGACCTGGCTTTAAAGTGGTGTCACCGAGGTTGAAGCACTGTGGCAACTGAGATACCAAACAGCCCTAAGGACGAGGACGTAATTGTGAATTACTGCCCCGTCTGCGGTCGCACCGAGCGGCACCAGTTCAAAGAGGGAAAGCACTGGGAAACACCCTTCTTCTATGGCGATGCCTGGTGGGCCCGAGGCTCCTGCCCCTCCTGCACCCAAAAGCAGACATCCAAATAGCGCTGCTTCCTGTCTATTTCGGTCAGGCTCAATAGAGAAATCTCTCCGTAGAGTTGGTGTCAGCTATGCCTCTAACCACACGGCCCCTGGGATAGTCACTGCACCAATTCCGGCAAGACTTCGACGGATGGCCCACACAGCACCACATCGCATTTCAAAAATATCAAATGGGCTTGATGTTCCCTTTTTCCACCTGGAAGTTGGTTGCATTCACCAGAAATGACTTCTCGATCCGGTCAAGGTCAGTGGTGGAAACAATGGCCTGCTGACTGCGGGAGACATACTCTAGGAGACGCCGCCGCCTGGATATATCCAGTTCGGAGAGAACATCGTCCAGCAGCAGGATGGGTGATTCTCCCCGCTCCCGTTCCAGCAGCGTGCCCTCGGCCAGTTTCAGAGTGAGGGCCAGGGTACGGGCCTGGCCTCTTGAGGCGTAGCTGGCGGCCTCCATCCCTCCCACCATAAGCCGCAGGTCGTCTCGATGCGGACCCCATTGCGACGCACCCAAAGCCACCTCCCTTCCCCTACCCTCCTCCATCGCACGCTCAAAAGAGCGCTGAATGTCTTCCCTCTCCAGACCTTCCAGGGGAACACCAGGGACATAGTCCATAGTCAGTTCCTCCTGAGATTCGGTCAGCTCGCTGTGGAGGTTACTGACCAGATGCCGCAGCTCCTGGACAACCTGGTGTCGCTTCAGAGTTATGTAGACCCCCTCCTGCACCAGTGCCTCATCCCAGAAAGCCAGCTCCTCAAACTGGCTCCTGCGCTCTCTGATGAGACGCAGTAGATGGTTTCGCTGATACACCACCTTCTGATATTTTTGCAAAGAGCGTAGGTAGACTCTGTCCAACTGGCATATGAGAATGTCCATGTACCGTCGGCGCGTGGCTGGAGAACCCATGACCAACTGTATATCTTCGGCATCGAAGAGGACGGCGTTGACCACTCCAACCAGGTCAGAGGCCGACACATGGATACCGTCGACCCTGATGTCTTTGTGAAGGTATGGCCGCTCGTTTTCATCCGCGGGGCCTCCCAGGCGCATGTCCACCATGATGCGAACTCTGTCGCGTTCCCTCTGGACAATTCCCAGTACCTGTGCATGCTCCGGGTCTTCAAGTGCCGTTCTACAGATGGCCTCCCTGTCGCTGCTGGCCCGGTATGCCTTGGCGATGGACAACAGATACACGGCTTCAAGCAGGTTGGATTTTCCCTGTGCGTTGCCTCCTGAGAAAATCAGTAAGCCGCTGGGAACGTCCAACTCCAGTTGATGATAGTTGCGGAAGTTGGTCAGGCTAAGGTGCGAGACATACACGGACAATACCCTCGTGATGGCTTCCAGGCTCGCCGTATTATACCAGAGGGGCCTGTTGCGTCGGATTCTTGTGAGCAGAGCGGTCAAAGGCGAAGGTGATTATCCCATGGAGTCAAGTATTGGCAATTCAGTAGTTGTGAATGAAGGGTATGGGTCTTAGGGTAATGTGGACTTCATATCATCCTCAGCGCTCGTTATGTCATTCCTCGTCCTTCCTGGGAAGGACGAGGAATCTTGGGCACACCATCTTGTAGAAGTCATATGCTCTAGATTCCTCACTCCGCTCTGCTTCGTTCGGAATGACATTTCTCATGGCGATGACATGGAGACCAGGGGACAACACATACATGCTCCCAAGGGATAATTACCAAGGCGAATTGCTAGGCGGAGCGGGTTTAAGGCAGGTCGTTGGTTGCCCAGGCTTTGATCAGGTGATGAGCAATGGCTATTGGCCCCGGAACGACCAGTATCTCGCTTGTCCCTTTGAGCGCCTTCAGGACCTCATCCCGCTGAAACCAGCAGACGTCCACCATCTCCTCAGCGTCTGCGAAGATGTCCGTCGTAGCAGCTTCCGCATGACACCCGATCATCAGTGAAGACGGAACCGGCCAGGGCTGAGAGGAGTGGTAGCGGACATTCTTGACGGCAATGCCCGATTCCTCCATCACCTCTCTGACCACGGCCTCCTCTATGGATTCTCCCTGGTCGACAAATCCAGCCAGGGCGGAATACCTGTTCGTACTCGATCCACGGCCGCGGGACTGACCGAGAAGGCACAGGTCGTTGTCGGAGACCACCGTAATGATCACGGGGTCGGTGCGTGGATAGTGTGTAACGTCACACATTGAGCAGTGACGCGTCTGACCGCTACGCCGCACGACTGTCTCGTGCCCACAGGTAGAGCAGAACCCGTGTCGTTTGTGCCAATCGACCTGTGCCCGCGCCTGAGCGACTATTCCGGAATCAGAGCCACTGAGAATTTCAGTGGCCGCCCTGGCATCAATATATTTGTAATCTCCAATGTCGCTTAAACGCTGAATAGCGTGCTCTTGATTGGAGATATCAACCACGAAACAGGCTACTCCGCTCAGCAGGCCGAGAAATAGAGCACTGTTGTTTATTCCAAATTGCCGCATTTCATCCACGCTCAACCAGCCCAGGCCGTCCTGGGAGCCTTCTGATACAGGAACGGTTAAGTCCTTCATAGCAAGGAATTTGCTGGTCGGACTGCTGGCCATATCGGTGATCCACTTCTCGTCGCGGCGTTCCCGTTCGCCCCTGTCCAATGGATTACCTGAGTAGATGTGCGAAATGCTCATTTATATCCTGTCTCTATCGCAGCCGACTGGTGTGCGAAAAAGCCGGGGTTACACACAACCACCCTCCATCAAGACCGCAAGCTCCGCCCTGGACAGCCCCAACTCTCCGCACAGGACCTCCTCGTTGTGCTCCCCGATGAGAGGTGCACGCCGTGAGATACTCCAGGGCGAGCCGTTGAATATAGCCGACGGGCCCGTGTGTCGAAATGACTTGCCCACTTCCGGGTATTCCACCTCTGTCCAGAAGCCCCGGTCCTCCAGGTGGGGGTCTTCCATCACCTCGTCCGGTGAACGGACGGCCCCTGTGTTGTAGCCCCGCTTCTGCAAACCGTGGTAGGCCTCGTCCCTGGTGATGTTGGCGAGGAAGTTTACCAAAATCTCACGAATATGTACCTGGTTCTCGGCAATCACTGCTGGGTCCTTATATTTTTCATCCAGCAGGTCGCCCGCCAGTCCATACTCATCCATCCAGCCTGCTAACATCGGGACTCGTTCTGGAGTGACCTGATTGAGGTTGACGTATTTCCCATCCTTACATATGACCTGCGGGTTGGCCCCGCTCGCAGCATTGCCACCCCCTGTCCTGCGTGGGACCACTCTTCCCGTGTAGATGTACTGGTTAACATGGCCCTCGGTCGTGAGCGCGCATGCGTCATGGACGGAGGCATCTATGTACTGCCCGCGGCCCGTCACCGACCGACTGACCATCGCCGCAGAAATGGCTATATAGGCGAAGTGGCTGCCCATGTGCCATGCCTGCCCTCCTCCCGGCGCGATAGGCGGAGCGTCGGGTACGTCGTCATACCCGCACCTGGCCATCTGTCCGCCCGCCGCCAAGTGCAGCAGATCACTGCTCAGGTAGTCCTTCCACGACCCCGTCTGACCGAAGTCGGTGAGGGAGCACATGATCAATCCCGGGTTGTTCTTCTTCAACTCTTCATACCCCAGACCAAGAGAGGCCATGTAACCAGGCTTGAAGGTCTCAAATATCACGTCCGCCTTCTCAACCATCTGTTTGAACAGCCGGCGACCGTCCTCCGTCTCTATGTCCAGGGTGATGCCCCGCTTGGACGTGTTGTGGTGCCAGAAATACAGGCTCCGTTCGCGGTTTGGAACGTCCTGGTAGAACGGCCCAACCGTACGGGCCGACTCTCCACCGGGAGGCTCTATCTTGATGACGTCCGCACCCATGTCCGCCATGAGCTTACCGCACCACTGTCCCTTCTCATCCGCAAGCTCAAGCACCCGAAGACCGTTGAAGGCCCCTCCGTCAGCCGCTCGTACGGGTGCTGGCCCTGGGTTTGGCCCTGCCTTGTTTCCCGTCCACTGTACCGGCGAAGCATCCTCGATCATCTCCTGGAGGTACGGATAGGAGCTTCTGTCAAGGTTGTTGGGCCAGAATGTGCCGTCCTCGAAGCCTGCAACCAACTCCTCGTGGCCGATGCCCAACAGACCCTCAAACACCCTTTTGTTGCTCCCTCCTATCAACGGCCCTGCCTGGTGGTTGTACACCGGCGTCTCAGACATCTTGAACGGGGCATTTTGTAATGGCCACGTCCCCAGCGCCGGATGCTCAACCGGTATGTACATCTCCCTGTGCTGCAACTGTGGGTCGTTCTCAAAGCGGTCTTGGCTGCTCTGTACGGGCATGGAGGGCACTCCCGCTTCCTGGCACAATTTCATGACCTCGTACTTGCCGAGCGTCTTGGTCCACGCCTCTATTCCCCTGTCCATTTCCTCCTGGTGCTCCAGACGGCCTGACAGGGTCGCAAACTTATCATAGACAGCCCAACTGGGCGAGCCCATGACTCCAACCAGCCTTCTCCACTCATCGTCGGAGAAACATGCTATTGTGCACCAGTCGTTGTACTCGCCCGGACTTGTTCGATAGGCGTTGTGGGGCGCTACGGTGCGACCCCGGTAGTTGTTCACAAGCGGCGTGCCGGGCCAGTGCGCTCGGTTGCCAGCAGGGTATCCTTCCCGCATGGTGGAACGTCCGTTGGCCTGGATGTCAAGGAACGAGGCCCCGTTGAGGGGAACGCCCGTTATCCACTGGGACTGGTCAACGTGCTGACCCTGGCCTGTTATGTTCCGGTGGTAAATAGCGCTCAGGGCATACATGGCCCCGTACATGCCGCCTGTGTCGTCCATGTATGACCAGCCCCAGCCAGCAGGTGGCTTGCCGGGTAGCCCGGACGTGTACGTCATCCCCGATAGGGCCTGGGCAATTGCCCCCATCGTTTGGTAGTCCCTGTCACGACCAGTGTGCCCAAAACCTGACATTGATAGGTAGATGATGTCAGGACGGAGCTTCTTCATGTCCTCGTAGCCAAGCCCCCACCGCTCCAATACGCCATAGGCGAAGTTCTCGATGACGATGTCTGAGACGGACACCAGCCGCTTTATCAGGTCGATCCCGCGTTCCGTTCTGGTGTTAAGAGTAATACTCAGCTTGTTGGAGTTGGTATCGCTGAAGTGGCCGTTGGTGTTCAGGTTGGCAGGCAAGCCTTCGGGTGTACCCGCTCCAGTTGCGATGTTGCCGCCACGTGTGTTGGGACTCTGGGGCCACTCGACCTTGATAACCTCGGCTCCCATCGCTCCCAGCCACCGTGTACACCATGGCCCTGCTCTGACCCAGGTGAAATCGAGGACTCGTATCCCTTCCAAAGCTCTCGGGGTGGTCGATACTCTCGCTTCGGTCTGCACCATGATTCACCTCCAATACAAATACCATTGAGGAGCGGTTTTGTGCGTATCAGGGACACCGCAGATTATCACGGTGCCTATGTGCTGTCAACGTACTTAACGGTAAATGCGTTTTAGCCCCATATACGGAATCGGTAATAACACATACCAATCTTTGCTGAAAGAGCAATCTCTGAGAATGTGGCAGCATCGCCCTAAAGAGGCAGCGCGACAGAGGCCTTTATAATAAGTATTAGTTGACACTTATGTAAGTAAGTGCTAATATACTGCGGTGTTGGAACTGGCGTTGCGCGCAATAGCAGAGCCCAGAAGGCGTGAAATACTACTCCTTGTCAAACAGGGGGAATTATCATCAGGGGAAATCGCCTCACGATTCGATGTGACTCCCCCAGCGATTTCTCAGCATCTCAAGGTGCTGGTGGAGGCGGGACTGGTTTCCCTGCGTAAGCAGGGGACGCGTCGTCTGTATCGGACCAGGCCGGAGGGCCTGGAAGAGTTGAGAGCCTACCTGGAGGACTTCTGGGACGAAGGCCTACGGCTACTCAAAGCAGCAGCGGAGACCGAAGAGAGAAAGGACGGATATGGCAACATCAGACCAGAGTGACGTTGTGGAGAGAGAAGTGCGGATCGCCGCCCGTCCAGAGACTATCTTCCCTTTTTTCACCGACCCGGCAAAGATGGTCCGATGGAAGGGCGTGCATGCCACCCTTGACCCAAGGCCTGGAGGAGTATATCGCGTGGATGTCACCGGGCGAGACGTCGCCAGGGGCGAATACGTGGAGGTAACCCTTTATAGCAGAGTAGTCTTCACCTGGGGATGGGAAGAGGAAGGCAATCCTATCCCTCCTGGAGCCAGCACGGTAGAGATAACCCTCACCCCCGATGGCGATGAGACCATCGTGCGCCTGCGACACCTAGGCCTCACTGCTGAACAGGGTAGTTCCCACGCCGAAGGCTGGGAGCACTTCCTGCCTCGCCTGGTCATTGCTGCCGAGGGAAGAGAACCGGGGCCAGACCCGTGGGTGACAAACCACACGTAAACGGCTGCCCCACCGTGTATGAGATTTTCGAGCGCCTATTCCTCTGTTAAAGATGCCGAAATGCTGCTACCTTGAACCATATATCGGTCTAATGATAGAAAGGAGAAAATTATGCCCAATCCGGTAGTGCACTGGGAGATAACAGGCAAGGACGGTAAGAAACTTCAGAGCTTCTATGCTGACCTGTTCGACTGGCATGTTGATGCCAATAACCCCATGGATTATGGAATGGTTGATACTCATGGCGAAGGGGGTATCAACGGAGGCATTCTAAAGGAAGATGACGGTAATAAGCGCGTCACCATCTACGTTGAGGTGGACGATCTCCAGGCGTACCTGGACAAGGCCGAGAGACTCGGTGGCAAGACAATCATGCCTCCCACTGTGATTCCAGACATGGTCACCATGGCTATGTTCACAGACCCGGAGGGGAACGTCACAGGCATGGTTAAAGCCGAGCAGCATAGTTAGCCTCCAAATCGCCTTGGCTTTATGGAATCTGAAGAAATCGGTTTAGTTAAAGACATAGCAAGGTCCTAAAAACAAAGGAGAGATGAACCAATGAAGAAGTATATGGTTTGAGGTGGACCCCATCGTTAGGACAGAAAAGGGACTTTGTTAAGATCGTGCCCTGCTGTTCTCATGG
>JAQBZZ010000041.1 GCA_027622595.1 Chloroflexota bacterium | reverse complement strand
AGGGTACCGGCCCTCCACGGTTTATGAACATCCCAAACTGGGCAAAGCCAAAGGCGATGATGATGAGTACCAGGTTCCACATGCGGAACATCCCGCGGCGTTTCTGCACCATGATGGAGTGGATGAAGGCGGTCATGACTATCCAGGGCATGAAGCTGGAGTTTTCCACCGGGTCCCAGCCCCAGTACCCACCCCAGCCCAGAATGGTATATGCCCACCACATTCCGAGCAGGTTTCCGGCCCCCAGTATGGTCCATGCCGTGATGCCCCAGTTGCGCCCGGTGTCCACCCATTCATCCCCGGTTCTCCCGGAAAGCAGCGCTCCCATTGCAAAGGCAAATGGAATGGTGAATGAGATTAGTCCCGTCATGAGCATCGGCGGATGAATGAACATGCCAGGATGGGTCAGCAGCGGGTTTATGCCCTGACCGTCGAGCGGGACGAAATCGAGGCGTGAGAAGGGGTTTGCCAGAAAAATCATCACAGCTACAAAGAACACAAGCACCACCATGAGTACCATGTTGGTGTATGGCAGACTGGTTTGAAGCACCTTTGGAGCAAAGAAGATGGCTATGGCTGACAGGATGGACAGGACGAACGCTATGAAAAGGAGAGAACCCTCGTTACCGGCGTAGAAGGCCACCCATATGTACTGGGTGTCCATCGCCAGGCTGCTGTGGGCGGCCACGTACGCCACTTGGAAGTCGCTCGTGACGAAGGCACCCACCATGCTGGCCGTAGCCACACCCAAAGTCATCGGGGCAAGATAGGTGGCAGTGCGGGCGCTCTGTACAAGCTGTGGGTTCTTCTTCCATACTCCCAGCAGCGACCCTGCCGCGGAATATATTCCTAATGCCAGGGCCAGAAGCAAGGATATAGACCCCAAGTCTGCCATGTTATTCTACCTTTCCTCCGAACGCTTTATTATCTGGGTTATCAGGTATGGTGTTCTGCTGCTCCTCCGCACCACTGCCACTTCCTTGAGTCAACCGCCGAATCTCCTGGTCAACTGCAGAGAGATAGGGTTCCAGTTCTGCCGCTGATAAGGGAGCATCAGTGTCTACTTCGGCATACTCGGGGCGTTCTCGACGCATTGAGCGCACTATCATTGTCAGGGCACCGCTTCCCAGTAACAGGGCCATTGGGGGAATAACCCATACCAGGAGATTGAACCCGCTTTTGGGAGGCTCGGCCAGAATCCCAGGGCCGTACCTGTCCACGAAGAACTGAAAGATATCGTCTCGGCTTTCACCCGCGGCCAGCTTCTCGCGGACGATGATCTGCATCTGATTGGCTATCTCCACCTGGGACTGGTCTATGGTCTCGCTGGGACAGACGGGGCACATGAGACCCTTGTCTATTCCCTGGGCCACGTCTTCGGCGGATAGTGGGTCGGAACTGGAGGCACATCCAGCCGCCACAAGGCTCGCAATGGCAATGACGGCTAAGACCAGGAGTACGGTCACTCCGGGCCTTGTTCTTGCTATTGACACCTTATCCACATTTTTTGAAAAGTGAAAGGCATTTGCAAGAGCATCATTTCGCTCTCCCTGCACCGCTCTATGAACAGGAAGAACGGATGGTGATATATCCGTCAATCGTACTTTCCACGTCAATCTGACGTATCCGTTGGGCTAATCATCTTTTATAAGAGTATGTGATTTGAGTCCAACTTTCTTCACAAGCATGATACCTGCCATCCTTGGGGCCAGCACGTCGCAGTCATCTATGTGCAGGGCCATGCGTTTTATGACCTCAGGGTTGAGGAAGGGCATATCACACCCAACCACAAAGCACCATGGAGCACCGCTGACGGCCAGGCCACGGGTAACTCCTACCAGTGGGCCTCTTTCAAGTCGTTGGTCTGTCAGCACCGTCGCATCAAGGTCTCTCAGACCCTTGGAGTTCCGCGCTACCACCAGCACTCGTCGGAATACGGGCTGCAGTTGGGAAATAACGGTTTCAATAAGAGTGGTATCGCCAAGGGACAGGAACGCCTTTGGGAAGCCCATACGTCGGCTATCGCCTCCGGCAAGGACTATGGCGTCCATCTCCCGTGTATAGAACCGGTTACTCATCTGGGGAATGGGTAACCTCCTCCGTTATTGCGATTCCCTTGAGCGTGGGGGCGTCTTCGTGGCGGGTTCCCAAGGCAATTTCCTCGCCCGAGGGTTTGCCGATTCGCTCTATTGTTTCTGTTGATTGAGATGTTATTCACAAGTGTACCACATTTTGGGGCGCATAAAGTATTACAATGTGGATTGGATGTTTGCCCTCTTCATTGGGTCATTTGCACCAATGATTACTCATGGAGAACTGGGAGTTTCGTGCTAAAGCAAGACAGAGTGTTGCCACCTGACGATCACTGTGGAGGGGTGTTATCAGGCAAGGCAACATGATGAAAGAAAGGACTGGTCGAGACAGCTTTCTCGTTGACGGCAGTCATCACACTGCTTGCGGAGGCTTTCTGATGGCCGATCAGGCCATGCGGTGTTTCAGGTGGAGGGCTCTTTTTCCGTCTCCAGGGCCTCGATCCCGTGACGTATGGTGGTGAGGAGTTGGGAAATCTCTTCCTCTAGCTTTAGCAGCGCAGCCTGAGCATACTGATTGGCCCCCTCACGTCGTGCACTGGCCTGAATGTCCGTTTCGTCCAGGATGCGCTGTGCCTTACGCTGGGTCTCTTCTATGATCTCCCCTGATCGCCTGTTGGCGTCTTTGGTGATCTCGCTCTCCGAGACTCTGGCCTTGGCCTCTTGCTCAGAGGTGCTTCTGATATGACGGGCCTCCAGAAGGGCCTGATTTATCAGATTCTCCCGCATTAGAAGGAGGTCCTCGGCTTCTTGGATGTCCGCTGGGACAGCGGCGCGTATGAGGTTCACAATCCCTGTTAGTTTATCCCTCTCTATGAGGACTCTTCCAGTTGCTGGAACCCCTGTGCCGGAGCTAACTAACTCTTCGAGCTTCTCTATAAGATTGGATAGTTCCATTAGGAACACCACCTTTCGGGCGGAGCTTATACTCGGGAGCGGTACTTATCCCGTAAGGCTACCGCCACATTATTGGGGACCAGATGGCGTATCTCGCCATCGAAGCCCGCTATTTCCTTTATCAGGCTGGACTTCATATAGATATGGTCAAGGCTGGCCATGAGGTACATGGTGTCCACGTCCGGGGCCAGTTTCTGGTTGTTCAGCGCCAGTTCGAACTCGTAATCGAAATCGGACCCCATGCGCAGCCCTCTTACCATAACCTTGGCTTCCAATCGATGGGCCAGGTCCACAGTGAGACCGGTGTAGGGTATCACATCCACATTTGGGTGGTTGAGTAAGGCCTCTTTACAAAGCTCTATCCGCTCATCCGTGGAGAACATGAGGGACTTTGATGACCTTGTGTCTACCACTGCAACATACACCTTCTCGAAAATGGCTGCTGCTCTTGTGATTATGTCTATGTGTCCAAATGTGATGGGATCGAAGCTTCCAGGGTATACGGCGACTACCAAGTCTCTCCCCCTTCCTGATATATGGAGCACACGGTCTCCCCGTATCGGCGCTCCTTGATTAGCTCCAACTCACCGTATCTTGGTTCCAGAGGATGGTGTTTGGAGTGGCCTGCCGCCACCAGTCCACCCTCTTTGGTCAGGCCTCCTACCTGCTCCAGTATATGGTGTACCGGCCCCAGGGTATACGGTGGGTCCATAAGAACGAAATCATAGGACTTGCCCAGAGACGTGAGTGCCTGCTCTACCTTCATGCAGTGCACCTTTGCCCGCGTGGAAAACCCCAGGGAATCCAGGCTTCGGCGTAGAAGAGCGCACCGCTTGGGGCTGTCCTCTACAAAGTCTGCCCAGATGGCCCCGCGGCTGAGCGCCTCTATTCCCAGCGTGCCTGTTCCTGCGTACAGGTCAACCACGTGCTTTCCCTCCAGGCCAGCAGATTCCAGGATTGCGAACAGTGATGAGCGAACCCTTTGAGTGGTGGGGCGGGCGCCCAACCTCTTCTGGCTTACGATGCGCTGTCCCTTAGCTTCTCCGGCGATTACTCGCAAATGTTCCACCCTGTAAAACGCGATGTCTTGAGGATCGTTGGCGCCGCCATTTTATCATAGCTTGTACACTGCGTAAAGTTGAGTTTTGTGAGGTCGGACGTAAATAGTGGACACGAAACCTCTCATGCTGCAGATAGTCTAGTATAGAATCTCTGTGCATAGGCAGCGGGTGACAGGAATCCCAGTCTGGCCTGGCAGCGCTGGCGGTTGTAGAAGATCTCGATGTATTCTGTGATGTCTCGAATTGCCTCATGTCTACTTGCATAATGGCGGTGATGTACCAGTTCCTGCTTGAGGGTTCCCCAGAAGCTCTCCATAGGGGCATTATCAAAGCAATTCCCTTTCCCGCTCATGGAGGATAGCAGGCCGGAGTGCTCCACAAGACGTCTGTACTCCTGGGAGCAATACTGAGAGCCCCTGTCAGAGTGGTGCATCAGCCCCCTGGCCGGACGTTTGGCTTCCACAGCCCGGAATAGAGACTGACTAACCAGGTTCTTGGTCATCCGCTCCCCCATTGCGTAGCCTACGATCTCGCCGTTAAACAGGTCTTTATGGCCGGCCAGATATAGCCAGCCCTCGTCGGTCGGTATATAGGTGATGTCTGTGACCCACACAGCGTTTGGCCTGAAGACCTTGAACTGCTGTCTCAATAGGTTCTCCGCAACCGGCAGTCTGTGCGCGGAGTTAGTGGTGGCCTTGAATCTCCTCTTCTGCTTGCACCGTATGCCCAGCTTCTTCCGGATACGCTTGATGCGCCAGATTCCCACCCGGACGCCGTGCTCAGCTAGTGGAGTGCATCTAACGCTTCGTTAGCTCGCTTGCCATTGTTGTGGACGGAATCGGCGTAACGATATTTGAGAAGCACTACACTAGAATAAGAAACGTCTCAGGTGTGTTTGCCTGTCCGGGGGTGGAAGCCGCTTCTGTTTTGGCTCCTCGACCATATTGAACCAGAAGTCACTTGGGGCTATGGCGGCTTCGTTAATCTGATACCAATCTCTGGATATATTTGACATAGAAACGGATATTTTTGATTTTTGGCGGAACCCCTGCGTCTTGGAAGATCTTTCAAGGTTGGCGAGCAAGACCTCAAATGGGTTGTGATGGACTAGGTTCCTGACCGTCGCTCTGTACTGCATTTCGTGCCTTCCTTGATATTTGATGGAAAATAAAAAATAAACTGAATATTACTTGGCGGATCCGTAGTGTATTAGTCCTCGAAATTATTATTAGTTGTATTGATTTGTTGCTCTGTGGGCACGGTTGTTGGAGTGTTTATGACTGACTCCCCAATCTTGACACCTCCTTTCCTCTTTTATGCAAAACTTGCGCTGACTTTGGAAGATTTACACATGATAGGGTATGTTTGATGGTCTTATCTACAATATATATACTTGAAATAGAATGCCAGAGAAGTAATACCTTATATTGTATACATGAACCGCTCTTCTACTATTAGTATACATTTATCATAAAACCTGTCAATAGGGTGCGGAGGGAGTTTCTTTAGTGTCTGAATGGACATTCGTCACAAACCACGGCTTGATCCTAGCGGCCATAGCAAAGAGCCCACGGACCACCGCAAGGGAGATCGGCGATGTCGTTGGCATTACGGAGAGAGCCGCCCACAAGATCATCAAGGACCTGGAAATCGCCGGCTATGTGACCAAGACCAAGGTGGGCCGTAAGAACCACTATCGCATACACCCCGCTGTTCCTCTGAAGGACGAGGCGACGGACGCGGCGGTGGGCGAACTGCTGGTGATGCTGGGCTGGAGATGGAGGAGGAGAGCGGTATCTGATGTCTCACCCGAGGCGTCGCAGGTCATTGGCGCAGGAGTACCCTAGGTATTGATCGCTGGTGGATTTGGTCCGTTATTGGTCGCACGTTTTGGCTCAACGCGGCGCGAGGGAACGTTACTGATGCTGTCTATCATCCTTTTGGGTTTCAGTCTGCTGGCCTTCTCCTTAGCCACCAGCCTCATCCTTGCTGCCGCGGCCGTATTTGTCGTAGGAGTCACAAGGTCACTGTTCATGACCCTCAACGCTCTCAATGTCCACCAACCCCTCGTGTCGCTGGACGATACCGTGGACCATGACCAGCCCATACCCGTACCTTCGGCCCCCTCGGTGGTGAAGAATGGCTCCATGCACCGGACTCGGATGTCTTCAGACATGCCTGTACCGTCTCCCACTGTATCGCAATTTCTTCCCGCCTTGGTACAAAAACTGGTACAGTAAATCCACATCTGCCGCCCATCTGACTTGGGTTGACCGCTCTCACTTACTCTGTGGTACTATCATCCTAAGCACACGGGTGTATGTTGGTTTAACTCTGTTTCCCCCCGCTTCCAAACCAGTACAGAACCAAGCCCTTCAAGGATATGCGAGACAGCAGCAATGCAAGAACAAGTGAAGGAGGTGACCCAACGAGCAAGGACGCTGCTGAAAACCCATCGTCCCAGCGGCAACAGCTCTAGCTGGAACTCAATCCGCAGGCCCTACCTCAGCCATCTGGGGACGGTATATGAAAACGGTATATGAAAGAGGAGGTACAAGCCAAATGCTAAGTAAGATATTCAAGCCCCAACTGCTGGTGATCATAATAGGAATCATGGCGGTGACTCTTATGGCCGCCTGCGGTGGCGATGAGGCCACACCTGCTCCCACGGAAGTTCCCAAAGAGGTCATTAAGTTCCACGACGCCCAGTGGGAGACCAACTGGCAGCACTATAACATAGCCATGTACATCACCGATCACGGCTACAGCTACCCCGTGGAGGCGGTCCAGGGCAGCACAAACACCATGCTGGTGACCCTCCCTGAGGGGGACATAGACGTGGCGATGGAGATATGGCGGAACAACCTGCGGACATGGTACGACGAGAACATCGCCAACGGAAAGCTCGTGGACCTGGCCGGCACCGGGGACAACGTCCCCAATGGAAGCACGGGGCAGATCCTGGAGACCTCCGCTCAGGGGTTCTACGTGCCCACCTACATTGTAGAAGCAAACCCCGGCCTGGTGTCGGTGCTTGACCTGCCGGACTACAAGGCCTTGTTCGCCGACCCGGAGGAACCCGACAAGGGAGTGATGGTCAACTGCATCCTTGGATGGGCATGCCAGAAGATAGTCAGGGCCAAGTGGTACGCATACGGCCTGTACGACACATTCAACGTCCTGGAACCAGGAGCCGCGGGTGCCATAGATGCCAACATCAATGGGGCCTACCTCAATAATGAGCCCGTATTGTCCTACTACTGGGAGCCCACCAAGCTGATCTCCGATCTGGACATGACCATGCTGGAGGAGCCTGAGTGGACACAGGAGTGTCAGGACGCACTGGACATAGCAGTGGCGGAGGAGCCCTACGAGTCGACCATAGGGTGCGCCTTTCCCGCTTACGACGTCCATACGGGGGTTACCGGGAGCCTGGTGGAACGCGCTCCAGAGGTGACGGAGTTCCTGGGCAAGATGTTCATAGGCGCTCTTCCCCTGGGCGACCTGGCTACCTGGAAGAATGACAATGACAAGACCTGGGAAGAGATGGCCATTTACTACCTGAGAAACAATGAGATGGAATGGACCACCTGGGTCCCCTCGGACGTGGCGACCAAGGTGAAGGCAGCCCTGGCACTGGAGGACTAGCTCCTGCCGAAAAGCCTGAACACATAGAGTCTCACGCATACGAAGGGGCGGGAGGAGTGTTACTCCTCCTGCCCCTCTCTTTTAATCCTCCAGGAGTGTCCATCCAAGCGCTGTGGCGGTGGCTGGCTCCGCTCACCCTCTGTGCGCCACTCCCCCGCTCATCCTGAGCCTGTCAAAGGAAATGAGTGGGGGAGGGAAGGCGAGGCGCTCCTCACCAGCGGACAAAGGATAAGGCATCTTTTCGCACCTCGAACCATGAACGTGGCTCTCGGGCCACCACGGGTTCAGGAGCCACTCTGATTGCGAGGGTCTCTGGCAAAGCCTTGAGCGATACGGTCTATGACCACCGCCAGAACGACAATGGCGATGCCGGCCATCAGCCCCGTGCCGAACTCCAAGTTCTGGATGCCTGACAGAATGTCATACCCCAACCCCCGTGCTCCAACCATGGATGCAACGATCACCATGGCCAGGGCCATCATGATGGTCTGGTTCACCCCCGCCATTATGGTGGGGCGTGCCAGGGGTAGCTGAATTTTGATGAGCAGTTGCCACGGAGTCGTTCCGAAGGCACGGGCCGCCTCCACCAGTTCTTGGGATACCAGACGAATGCCCAGATTGGTCATCCGCATGGCCGGGGGCATGGCGTAGACCATGGTGGCCAGCACCGCCGGCACCTTGCCCAGGCCCAGGAAATAGATGGCTGGAATGAGATAGACAAAGCTGGGCATGGTCTGCATGGCATCCAGTACGGGCCGAATCACCCCTTGCAGTCTATCGCTCTTGGACATGGCGATGCCCACGGGTATGGCCACCGCCACCGACATCAAGGTGGCTGTCCCCACCACCGCTAGCGTGCGCATAGTCTGGCCCCACAGCCCGAACACCCCTATCATGACAAGGCTCAAAACGGAGAGCAGGGCCACCCTGTATCCACTCACCCTCCAGGCCAGCAGCCCCACCAGTCCAATCAAGAGCCACCAGGGCGCCTGCAGCAGTAGCCTCTCCAGGGGCGTTAGCGCCTTGAGCAGGTTTTCGGTCATACCTCTAAAGAAGCCTCGCCATTGACCCACCATCCATGCCACTACGGCGTCAATCCTCTTGCCCAGGGCATGCGGACGAATTTCAAGCCCCAGTACGTTCAGGGAAATGGGTTTCACGAGGGTTGTACGGTTCGTTGTGACATTCTCGTACTCCTGGCCCGGAGCGAGATTGGGAAACTCAGATGGGGCAACCCTTATGGTCAGCACCACCACAGCGGCAATCACTCCGCCCAACAGCAGACGCCATTTCCAGTGGCCCAGGGATTTCAGGGAGATCCACACCAGCCATCCCCCCAGCCCAATGAACACCCAGGTGTAGAGCCTGGGAAAGAAGAAGTCACGCGTAGGGCCTCTGAGGTACTCTATCACCAGGTCTCCGCCCACTAGGAGAACCACCACTGCCAGCGCCGCCTTCCATCCCCAACTGCTCAGCACCTCTCTGGGGTCCAACGAACGTGCTTTGTCAATACTTCGCAAAAGGTCCATGTCAACTCCTTTAGTGACCGGCCGGGCCAAGCTCTTTGCTCATGCACATGCCCTCCGCTGGCATCCGCTATGCCGGGGAGTCGGCCTCCTCCCTGGTCTGTATCCTCTTGTCCTCCGCGAGACTGCTCAGCAGGGCTGCCCTGGGCACCACCCCCAGAAGCCGGCCCTCATCGTTCACCACCGCAATGGGGCACCTGGTCTCGGCGGCCAGGCGAACCAGGTCATCTATGGAGGTATCAGGAGAAACTATGGGGCAGATGTCCGGATTAATCAGGTCCGTGCCCTGGAAGGATGTGATGCCCCGCGCCACCGCCGCCGCCGCCTGGTCCTCTGTGATGACGCCCTGCAGCCTCTTGGAGGAGTCCACCACAAAGGCGTGGCCCAAGTCGTGGGTCTTCATGGCGCGGAGGGCAATACGGGGCCCCTGCCATGGGAAAACCACGGCGTCCGGCTCCTGCATTATGCTGGCGGCCCCCATGACTCTGGTCTTGGAAATACCCTGGGTGAACTCCTCCACGTAGCTATCTGCCGGGCTGTGTACGATCTCTTCTGGTATGCCCAGTTGGATGATCATCCCGTCCCGCATAATGGCGATGCGGTCTCCCAGCTTGAGGGCCTCATCCAGGTCATGGGTGATAAAGACGATGGTCTTATTGATCCGCTCTTGCAGGAGTACCATCTCATCCTGCATCTCCCTGCGGATCAGGGGGTCCAGGGCGCTGAAAGGCTCGTCCATCAGGAGGATCTCCGGGTCCACCGCCAGGGCCCGGGCCAGACCCACCCTCTGCTGCATACCACCGCTCAACACCCCGGGAAAGGCATCCTCCCATCCCTTCAACCCGACCTGCTCGACGACCTCCTGGGCCAGGGCGCGGCGGTGCCTCTTGTCAATCCCCTGTACCTCCAGCCCCCAGGCAACGTTTTCGATAATGGTTCGGTGTGGTAGCAGCCCGAAATGCTGGAACACCATGGCCACCTTCTTACGGCGAAACTGAGTGAGATGCTTCCCGCGATATCTCAGAATATCCTCGCCATCAACGCTTATCTCCCCCGCAGTGGGCTCGACCAGGCGAATCAGGCAGCGGATCAGGGTGGACTTCCCGCTGCCGGAAAGTCCCATGACCACGAAGGTCTCGCCACGGGCCACTTCAAAGTTGACATCTTGCAAGGCAACAACGCAGCCCAACTTCTCCAGAATCTCGGACTTGCTCTTTCCAGCGTGCTCCGCGGTCAACACCTGTCCCGGATTCTTCCCGAACACCTTCCACAGGGACTTGACCGAGATACGGGGCTCATCCCCATTGCTCGTTGGTGCGTACGGCTCACCAGTCATGTCCATAATTCTTCTCCTTGCTTGCCCACTCATGGGGCAACGATCAGTGCCTGTGCTTGCTCACCGACCATGCCTCGCGCGGTGGAAACAAGAGTGAAACCAACAAACACAATGTCACATACACCTCTCAAAGACGATATCCTCAGTTGTGAGATGGACCTCATCACTATAACAGGACAAGGGTTTTGTTAAGATCGAGCCCAGCCGTTCTCAGGGTGTCCAGTGTTAGGGATTTACCCATACGTGTGCTCTGGATGATTGTACCACAGAGTAAGTGAGAGCTGGCAACCCAAGTCATATGGGCGGCAGATGTGGATTTACTGTACCGTTTTTGTACCAACGGGGGAAGAAATGGCGATACAGTGGGAGACGGTACAGGCATGACGTACAATCGTAAGCAGATACGGAGAGACTGCCTGAGAGGGATGGCAGTATTGCTGAACTAGCCAATGGGCCAGGAAGGTCAACTCAAAACTGGAGCTTCTGAACCTCTCTCTTCACATCCTCGCTGGAGAGGCGAAGGTAGATACGCGTCGTGTTGATGTCCTTATGCCCCAGTTGCTCCTGAAGAGCATCGAGCCTGCCACTACAGTTCAGGAAGTTGATGGCATAGCCGTGACGGAACAGATGGGCATGGACGTTGCGTCTTAGTCGGGCGCTCTTCGCTGCCTTCTTGATTATTTGATCCGCTCGCTGCTTCGTGATGTGGCCACCTTTGCGAGAAGAAAACAAATAGTCTCCACGGTCCAGATGATGCTCTTGGGCATAGAACAGGATCGAACTAACTAAGCTGTCTTGCACGAAGACGACCCTTTCAACTCTGCCCTTGCCCAGAACCCGAATGCCTTCTCTGCCAACGTCTTCAAGCTTAAGAGCCGTGGCCTCTGAGATACGAATGCCCGCTTCCCAGAGCAGCCTCAGCAGCAACCTATCCCGCTCTGTGATCGTAGCATCGATGAGAGCGTGGGCCTCTTCAGGCGTGAGATAATATGGCAGTCGCTGGCTAAGCCGCCTCGATACCAGCGCCCTGGACTTGGCTATGCGATTTCCCCGGTCATGCCCAGCTACCATAGTGCCTCGCTTATCCAACGTCACTCCCCTTGTGTAACCTTGTTCAGCCTGTCCCGTACCGTCATGTGTGAAACGTAGTGCCCGGTCTGGGTAATGTACTCCGCGGCAATCCTCTTTGCTCCCCATCCCTTGCCCGCAAGCTCCATTAGCAAAGCCTCATCCAACTGGCGTCGAGGCCGCCCTGGAGATACTGG
>JAQBZZ010000040.1 GCA_027622595.1 Chloroflexota bacterium | reverse complement strand
GCTTCTCGACAGAGAAGCGCCCCTCTTTATTTGGGTTCCTAATGCTGTGATGCAGGTGTTCCGCAGCTATCCAAGGGCCTGCTTCATGGTGATGCCTATATCCGCAGGGGAGGGGGCTATGTGCACCCCGGCCTCTCTTAGGGCCTTCACCTTTTCATCTGCTCTGGCCGCGCTGCCTGTGATGATGGCCCCGGCATGTCCCATCCTTCTGCCAGCTGGAGCTGTTATCCCCACTACCAAGCCGACGACGGGTTTGGTGACGTGGGCCCGTATATACTCCGCGGCTTCCTGCTCTTTGGTCCCTCCGATCTCTCCAATAAGGACCACCGCATCGGTTTCCGGGTCATCCTGGAAAAGCTGGAGCAGGTCCACAAACGACGTACCCCCAATGGGGTCTCCGCCTATGCCAACGCAGGTCGACTGGCCTATTCCCAGGGCCGTGAGCTGGTTCACCGCTTCATATGTCAGCGTTCCGCTGCGGGAGATAACCCCAACCCTGCCGGGAGTATGAATGTTGCCTGGCATGATTCCTATCTTGCAATTGCTCCCGGGAGATATGAGACCGGGGCAGTTGGGGCCAATAAGGCGAGTGGGGTTATTCTTGAGATATTTAGCCACCCGCACCATCTCCATGACAGGAATGCCCTCGGTGATGCAGGCGATGAGAGGTATACCAGCGTCCGTGGACTCCAATATAGCGTCTGCTGCAAAGGCTGCGGGCACGAAAATAAGGGCTACGTTGGCATCAGTCTCGGAAACCGCCTGTTTCACGGTGTTGAAGACAGGGACTTTCTCCTCCCAGACCGTTCCGCCCCTGCCCGGTGTGACTCCTGCCACCAGGTTGGTGCCGTACTCAAGGCATCGGAGAGCGTGAAAGCTTCCCTCTCGTCCAGTTATACCCTGCACCAGCAGACGTGTATTCTCATTGACAAGGATACTCAATGGTACCTCCTACAATTCTTAGCTAGCAGACTTTAGCTGGCAGACGCCGCCTGTTTTATCATAAGCGCTGCTTCGTTGAGATCGTTGACCAGGATGACTCCCAAGCCAGATTTGGCCAGGATATCTTTGCCCTCGTCGGCATTGGTGCCCAGCATTCTCACCACTATTGGTACCTTGGCCTCGGTCTCCTGAGAAGCGGCCACTATTCCTCTGGCGGCCACGTCGCAGCGCAGGATTCCACCAAAGACATTCACCAGGATACGTTTCACCTGTGGGTCCGATATCAGGAGCTTGAATGCCTGGGCAACCTGCTCCTCGGTGGCCCCTCCTCCAACGTCAAGGAAGTTGGCAGGCATGGCGTCGGCCATAGATATGGAGTCCATGGTAGCCATAGCTAGTCCCGCACCGTTGACCATGCATCCCACATCACCATCCAGCTTGACGTAGGATATGCCGAATTCGCTCGCCTCCACCTCCAGAGGGTCTTCCTGACCGGTGTCTCTGAGTTCCTGAATATCGGGGTGGCGGGACAGAGCATCATCGTCAAAATTGAGCTTGGCATCCAGGGCCATTAGCTGTCCGTCCGAGGTGATGGCAAGAGGGTTTATCTCGGCAAGCGAGCAGTCCTTGTCCTCGAATACTTTGTAAAGATTAGCTATAAGGGCCGCGGCAGGTCTAATAAGGTCTGCCGGCAGGTTGAGGCCGTAGGCCAGGTTGCGACACTGGAAGGGCTGAAGGCCGATAATAGGGTCCACATTGGCCCGCAGAATCTTTTCAGGAGCGGTGGCGGCCACCTCCTCTATCTCCATACCTCCAGCCTCGCTGGCCATTATCACGGGACACCGGGCACCGCTGTCTATGATGACCGCAAGGTAGTACTCCTTGGCTATCTGGGCAGGCTCCTCCAGCAGTACACGGTTTACGGGAGCGCCTTCAGGGCCTGTCTGATGGGTGATGAGCCTCTGTCCCAATAAGCCTTTGGCCACCGTCTCAGCTTCTTGTGGGGAGCTTACAGCCTTGACCCCTCCGGCCATGCCTCTGCCTCCTGCGTGGATCTGGGCCTTTACGACAACATTACCTCCCATGTCCTGGGCAATCCGGCGGGCCTCTTCAGGGGTGGCGGCGACTCCTGACCTTGGCACAGGGATTCCAAACGCAGAGAGGATAGCTTTTGCCTGATATTCGTGAACCTTCATTCTGTTTCTCCTCGTGGATTTTCCACTTTTGCACTTTTCATAAAGCTGCTGCGTGGTGGATGGCATTCAAAGCCACCACTAGGAAACCCCGGAGGCAACTTTCCATCTGATATATGGGAAAATTGCCGCTGCCATGATAGCGGTGTTGAGTTGTCATGTCCAGCGTTAAAGAGCGGAGTCAGGTCAAACGTGACTTCAAATGTCTCAGACACTGGTACTAGTAATAGATGGACCTGACTGTGCCTCCACCCGCGGCAATGACATCCCCATTGATTGCAATGGACCTCGGAGATGCCAGCATAGCGACGATATAAGAGATGTCACTGGCATCGATGATCCGCCGCACGCTGTTGCTCGCAGCCATACGCTGCTCTGCCTCCTCCACGGTGATGCCGAGTCTCTGAGACTGGCCTTCCAGCGTGCCAGGAGTCCTCTCGGTGCGTGTCATGCCAGGATGTACCACCGTCACATTGATGCCGTGAGAGCCCAACTCATCGGCCAGGTTCTTGGTCATGGCCACCAGTGCCACGTTACGCATGCTTCCGATGGTGCTGCCCGATTGCCGGGCTGCCAGGCCACTGATGTTTATGATCCGGCCCCATCCTTGCTGAATCATGTACGGGGCTGTCTCTCTGGCACATCTCAGGTAGCCCATGACCTTTATGTTCATGTCCGACCAGAAGTGTTCATCGGTGATTTCACTCAAGGCCGGTGGCGGTGCGCCGCCGCCCGGTTGGGCAGCACAGTTCACAAGTATGTCCAGATGCCCGAGAGCATCCGCGGCGGCTCGCACCATGCCCCGTACGGATTCGTCGTCGCCCGTGTCCACCTGGACGGGGACTATGCGTCGACCCGTCTCCCGTGATAACTCCAGCGCCGCTGCCTCCAGAGGCTCCTTTGTCCTGGCCGAGATGGCCACGTCCACACCCTCCAACGCCAGGTCCCGGGCGATGGCCTTGCCGATCCCACGGCTGCCTCCCGTCACAATAGCCGTCTTACCAGATAGTTCCAGGTCCATTATTTTTTTCCTCCTTTTTTGGATGCCCACACAGTCAACACCATATTGTGCATTTTGTTCTTGGCTGAGTTTCACAAGATTCCTGATATGTGAGATGTTATGGTTACAGAGGAAACCCGTCAAGCATATGTAGCCGTGTTGCAGCCCTATTATAGGAGGATTGAATCTACGAATCTTGGATGCTATAATTCGTACTCAGGAACGACGATTATCCATATTGGGTAATCTCATATTACGTGCCGAATACATATTACGTGCCGAATAAAGGAGGGAGATATCCTATGACCTATATCATTGCCGAGCCTTGTGTAGACCTTAAAGACGGTGCCTGCGTTGATGTCTGCCCCGTTGACTGCATCTACGGCTTGGATAGCGAAGAGGACAGGATGCTCTATATCTCCCCGGACGAGTGCATCGACTGCGCTGCTTGCGAGCCTGTATGCCCAGTGAACGCTATCTTCACCGAAGACGACGTCCCAGCGGACTGGAAGGGCTGGATCCCTGTCAACTACGATTTCTTCAAGGACGAGGCTGGGGCTCGGGCAAAAGTAGACCAGCTAAAACCACGAAGCTAGAACCCGCCAAGAGCGGTTAAATAGACCCCCCTCAGCATGACTAGAGGGACTGCCCGGTGTGGCGAGGGGTCTATTCCTCATCGAAAATATGCTCGATTTGTCATTTACAGAACCACACGGTCTATTGTGATCTACCTAAATCGTAGAGTTGTGCCGTCACTATGACATCAACCGGTGGCGGCAAGATATGGAACCACCCAGGGTTGACAATTCCATTGGTGCCAAACCATAATTGCGCCTAGTTGTGGTTAGCCCTGAGGAGGGCGCGGAGGTGGCATAGTGGCCAGGATTTTGGTGGCCGAAGATGAGCCCCATATTTTCCGAATGATAGAGTTCAAGCTGAAGGCCCCTTGGTCACGAGGTCGTCGGCGCAACCGATGGTGGCGAGGCCATGGAGGCCGCCACAACCCAAAAGCCTGAACTGATACTGCTGGACGTGATGATGCCCGTTATGGACGGCTTTCAAGTCCTGAAGAAGCTGAAGGCCAACGATGATACCAAGGAAATTCCTGTCATCATGCTGACCGCCAAGAGCCAGGAAAGGGACGTGGTGACTGGCCTGGAATCCGGCGCCGAAGACTACGTGATAAAGCCCTTTAGCTTCCCTGAGCTACTGGCCCGCATCAACGGCGCCCTGGAGAAAAAGAGATAGTCTATTTTCACCCTCTCAGGCACAGGTGATAGAGGGGTGCCTCTTCCCTCATGCTCATCACCCTATATTTAGCAATAATCCTTCAAGCCCTGGTGTTTCTTGCTGTCTTCTATTTGCTGATTCAGCGAGGACTCAGGCACGTAGGCAAGATCTACGTTAACGGGCGTATCCAGCGGTTTCAACCCACCATTCTTGGCCTTCTGGACACCCCCCTGAGCTATCGGCCCTGACATCAGGCCTACGCCCATTCGACAGGGCAATTATTGAGACATTGCTGCTGGAGCAGGCGGGGGAACTACGCGGGGTTGATAGAGAGAACATGACTCTCGCATTCGAGAATCTGGGATATGTGGAGAAGAGCGTGCGTCAATTGCGCTCCAGGACATGGTGGCGGAAGCTGAATGCGGTCTCAAAGCTGGAGACAATGAGGAGCATGAGCAGCATATCGCCTCTTCTGAGTGCCTCAAGAGACTCGATAGAGGATGTGCGACTTGGGGCGGTCAGAGCCCTGTGCGAGTTGGATGATACCAGAGGCCTTGGCATGATGTTCCAGGCCATGGAGAACTCAACCCGCTGGGCACCAGAGCGGGTTGCAGAGGCCATACTAACCATAGGGCCTGCAGCTTCTGCCGCCGTTCGGGAACAATTGCAAAAGACACAGACAGGTCATCTGGATGCAAAGCTGATGCTCATTGCCCTGACTGGTCTATTGCGGGATGCAGAGGCTTCTGACATTCTTTTGAACTTCCTGACTGGGCCCGACAAAGAAGCACGCAGCGCAGCAGCCAGAGCGCTGGGGGAAATAGGAGACCCCATTGCTCTGGACAAACTGCAAGAGGCACTGCATGACACTGAATGGGAGGTGAGGGCGGAGGCAGCCCGGTCCCTTGGCCTTCTTCAAGCATCCGATTTCATCGAGGCCCTTGGTGAGGCCCTTAGCGACTCACGGATTGAGGTGAGATACAGAGCCGCATGGGCCTTGTACCAGATGGGAGAGAAGGGGAGTGAGTTCCTGAAGGCTACAGCCAGTAAAGACGGCTCCCTGGCTGCAGGCATATCCGCTCAACTACTTGCTGAGGCTGCGCTAGGAGTGGAGTCCGTGTATGTTTGACCAAAACTTGGTCTTTACCACTCTGCTCTTTTTCAACTGGATGGTGCTGGCCTACTTTGTCGGCATCAACATTGCCTACTTTGGCCTCTTATTCATCTCCTACTTTGAGCTGCTGCGGTATTCCAGAACTATACGCCATGAACGGTGGCGTCGAATCCTTCAATCTCCCCTCACGCTGCCTGTGTCTGTCATTGCACCAGCCTACAATGAGGAGGTACCCATAGCTGAGAGCGTGAGGTCACTCCTGATGCTGCAATATCCGCGGATGGAGGTGGTGGTGGTAAACGACGGCTCCAGAGACAGCACTATGGAGGTGCTGATACAAAGTTTCGGACTCGTCAAGGTGCCGACCCAGGTGGAGACGACGTTGAATAGCAAGCCAATCAAGGACATCTATCGCTCGCCTGACTACCCAAACCTGGTGGTTGTAGACAAGGAGAACGGCGGAAAAGCCGACGCCCTCAACGCAGGGATCAACGTCTCCAGGTACGGCCTTGTTTGCGCTATAGATGCTGATTCCCTGATTGAGGGAGGAGCGCTTCTGAGAGTTGTAAGACCGTTCCTTGAAAAGCCCCGTACCACCGTTGCCGTTGGTGGCATCATCAGGGTTGTAAATGGCTGTGACATTGAAGCAGGACGTCTTACCAAGGTGAGGTTGCCGAGAAGTTTTCTACCCATGTTGCAGACTGTCGAGTATCTGAGAGCTTTCCTCTTCGGACGCGCTGGCTGGAGCGCTCTTCGCAGCCTTCTCATAATATCCGGGGCCTTTGGTGTGTTCAAAAAGGAGACGGTTATAGCCGTAGGTGGTTATAAGCACAATACCGTCGGTGAGGACATGGAGCTTGTCATCAGGATGCACCACCATCTCAGGGAGCGAAACATAAAGTACGACATGTTCTTCCTTCCAGACCCTGTGTGCTGGACAGAGGTACCCGACTCCTGGAAGATTCTGGGACGCCAGAGAAACCGCTGGCATAGGGGACTTATTGACAGCCTGCTAAATCATCGCAAGATGTTCATGAACCCAAAGTATGGCACCGTCGGTCTCCTTGGAATGCCCTACTTCACTATCTTTGAAATGCTTGGCCCAATTGTGGAGATGTCGGGTTACATTGTAGTGCCTGCCGCGTTCATTGCCGGGGTAATCGACCTGGAATTCTTCATAGCATTCCTATCTCTTGCGGTCCTCTTCGGCATAGTGCTGTCAACCGGTTCTCTGGTGCTGGAGGAGCTATCGTTTCGACGGTTTCCCCGCGCAGTTGACCTGCTAATCCTGTTGGGCGCGGGTGTGATAGAGAACCTGGGATATCGTCAGATAAACACTCTGTGGAGAATACTGGCCTTCCGTGACTTCATACGCGGTAACACGGCCTGGGGCAGAATGGAACGCAAGGGGTTTGCCAAGAAATAGGGCCGCGTCAGTAAGCTACATTTGCCCTTTGGCCAGAGCCTTTCCCACACTCTCGATGAGCTTTTCTTCTGAGAAGGGCTTTGTGATATAGTCCGTGGCGCCCATGAGAAGAGCCTTGTCTTCACTCTGCGCTATTGAGAGAACAATCACGGGAATCCTCTCTGTGCGAGGGTTTTCCTTCAGACTCTCCAACACCTCGAATCCATCTATATCCGGCAGGTGTATGTCCAGGGTGATTAGAGATGGTATATGTACAAGGGCCATTGCACGGGCATCCTGTCCTGTGTGAGCAACGGAAACCTTGTAGCCTGCCTTTTCCAGATGACGCTGTACCAGGAGGGCCACGTTGTGATCGTCTTCCACCACGAGGATATGAGACGCACCATCCACAGCTGAGGGTTTTTTCCGTTTTCCCTGGGACGGGTCCAGGCGTAATGTGAAGCTGAAAGTGGTCCCTTTCCCAAGCTCGCTTTCGGCCCAGATTCGACCCCCGTGGAGTTCCACCAAAGATTTGGTGATGACCAGTCCGAGGCCTGTGCCTCCAGTCTCTCGGGTAGCCGCGTTATCAGCCCGAAAGAACTTGGTGAAGAGCCCTCCCAAATCCTCCCGGGAGATGCCTGCCTCATTATCCGACACGTCTACCTGGAGGTATCTTCCCTTCTTTCTGGCTGTTACACCAACCCGGGAACCAATAGGAGAGAACTTGATAGCATTATCAAGGAGATTGGTCAGCACTTGGGTCAGCCTATCCCTGTCTCCGCTGAAGCTAATCGGGTCTGTCCCAGCGTCTATGTCAATTTCCATTCCCCTATCGCTGATAACTGTCCGCAGGGAGGCTGTCACGCTTTCCGTAAGCTCTAAGATGGTCATGGGTTGCAACTGCAGAGTCATTATCCCTGACTCTATCCTGGAAATGTTCAGCATATCCTCAATCAGAGCCGCCAGCCGATTGGTGTCCTGCTGGACCACCTCTAGCAGGCTGCGGAAAAACTCTGGGGCCAGATTGACGCCCTTCTTTGATCGGCGAAAGGCGTCACAGTCTAAGATAGATGTGAGAGTTAACATGAATCTCCCGGGTCTTCTACAACGTATATCGCCGGGTCAGCCAGACCAATTCCGCTGCCATTTGCCAGGGACCCCCTTTATCCGCAGCCTGCTAGAAACTCCTGTTGAAGTTCATTTATCTCTCCAGCATCCCCATCCAGTACCAGGTCTACGTAACCCTTGATAGAGGTCAAGGGTGTTCTCAGCTCATGGGAAACGATAGATATGAACTCGGTCTTCATCTGATCTACTCTGGCCAACTCTGTGATGTCATGCCACGCCAGAACCGTCCCCATAGCCTGTCCCTGCTCGCCGGCAATGGGCCTGATATTCACGTCCAGTGTCCGGTCGTTGAGGGTTATCTTGATGGGAGGCGGTTTGCGTCCCCTACGTACCGCCTTGAGGAATGACTCGCGGTCTTTTCTCTTGATGGGAAGGATAGAGTCGGCATCGCTGCCCAGCACGCTTTCCAGGGACACCCCCAACATGTCCTCCATGACGGGGTTCATCATGATAACGTGGTTTTCATCGTCTATAACGATGATGCCTTCTGCCATACTGTTGAGAATGGCATTGGAAAGGGACTGAACCCTGGCCTGCAACCGCTTGAGGATTGCGTTTTCTATGGAGATTCCAAGGAGTTTCCCGACCTCTGAGAGACGCTTCAGTGTCTCAGAGGTAAAAGCGCCCGGAGCAAGGTCAAGGACACTCACGATACCTATTGTCTGCTCCTGAGACTTGAGAGGAACTATCATGGCAGAGCGGAACAGGCCGGTGTCCCTGGACCATTGAGAGGTCTCTGGGTCGAGACCAAAGTCCTCAATGAGCCGGGGTTCTCCTCGACTGACCACAAGTCCCATCCAGGACTCGTCCAGATTCGTCCGTCCTCTTCTGCCTTCGGCTGTCTCAAGGACTCCCCGTTGCATACCCAGCACCAACTCTCGTTGGTCCTCGTCCACCAGGTAGATTGAGCTTGTTGGTCGAGAGCCGACTATCTCCACCACATTGTCCAGGGTCTCACTGAATATAGAGTGAAGGTCAGAGGTCCGGTCCAGTACCGGCTCAATGGGCTGGGTAACAGACTCGCGAGCCGTACTCTGGCGTGCGGCTCGTTTCGATGAATTAGCCATTAGACTGCTCCATAGCCCGCTTGGAAAGCCGTATCCCGGAGATGGGTACAGCAATGGGCCAGCTATGGTGCAAGAGTAGCACCTGTTTTCGGTAAGAGCAAGCCAGCCGCGGACGCGCTAGCCTAGGAGGAGCTGGTTTGCAGGACTTGTAGAAGACCTTGCTCCAACTCATCTGCCGAGGCGAAACCCTGGTACTTGAGGGCGATGCGTCCCTCTCTGTCCAGGATGAACACCCACGATTCGTTGAAATAGTCCTCGATTTCGGTCAGCCCCCATGCTTCCACCACAGGGGAATAGTGCGCAGCACCCAGATTGCCCTGTATCTCGTCAGGGTTGTCATAAATTTCCACATGGACGAAACCGACCTGGTCTTTATATAGGTCCTTGATCTCCTGTACCGTTTCCACCTGAGGGCCGCATGTCGGACTGGTGCATAGGGCAGGGCTGGCAAAGACAACAAGGGAAGGACTGAGGCTATCCACCAGCTGGGGAATGGTCTTCTGGTATAGATCAGGGTCTGGTGACGACCAGCTTGTAATCTGGCTCAGGCTCACCACATCGGCAGCGGTCTTGTTGGTGTTCATCGGCGGTAGAGAGCCGATGGCAGGGGTGGCGCTGTTATCCCTGACCTTGAGAGGGATACTGGCTGTGCTTATGGACTCATCCGAACCCTTTACGCTGACGACCAGCTTCCAGTCCCCAGGCCGGTCAAATGTGAGTTGCGTGACGTAGTTTCCCCTTGTCCCATAGGGCCAGGGATAGAAGGATGCTGTGCTCTCTTGCTTGGCTGCCGGAACAGAGCCATCGGCCTGATGGTAAATGGAGGTCACAGACACCTGCGGCACGGTGATAAGGGCGTTCGGGCTCAACACCAAGAAGGACACCCGGTTGGAACCGAGACCGAGGTCGGTAGTCGCAAGAATCCCTGAGAGCTGATTGGCTGTCGGCGTGGCTGTTGCACTCCCAACGTCCATCGCGTCAGACGATTCAGGATATTGTTCGACTACTTTGTTGTCCAGGGGTTGCCACAGCACCAGTCCTGCCATCACGAGAATGGCTGCTAAAACAGTGAATCCAAACGGATAGCGAACTGAATTTCTTGTAAGCAAGCTTCTCATAGAGTCACGACTCTCATGCCTACGGCCCCTCTAGATAAGAACCAGAAGTACATAACCGCATAAGTCATGCGGTGCAATAAGGGAATATTTCTGCCTAGTCACCTATCTCAGTTCATCCTATGAATTTACAAATCAACCGCCGGAGATGGCACATCCGGGGGTGAGGTCCACAGGGAAATCCCGGCATCTCTCAGGGCGGTCATCATAGATTCGACAGATGGAGGTGGAGGAGTCCAGCATTGGGCAATGCTCACCAGGGTGCTCTGAGAACTTGACCCAACTCCCGCCATCTGGAGTGGGAGTCATGAGCAACGGAACGCCGAGCATGGCGGCATGTTCGTTGAACTCGTGCGCCTCCCTGCCGGTCAATAGAAGAACAAGGGAGCCGCGGCAGCACATTCCTTTACACTGATTCATGCAGATGTGGGCGGCGGCTTCGGCGCTCAGTCCGGCTATCAGATGGGGGGCATTCCTTCTCCAAACTTGCCGATTGGATTGACGTTTTTGCATTCTTAAAAAACTCAGTCGCGGAAATTCACGTATTGCAGGGGATGCTCAATGTCCATTTCCTTGATGAACTCTATGGTGGCCTGAAGGTCGTCACGCTGCTTAGCCGACACATGGAGCTCGATTCCCTGAATCGCTATCTGGACCTTGAGCTTGCTGGCTTTGACAGCCTTGGAAATCTTACGTCCGAGGTCGGCGTCGATCCCTTGCTTGATGTCTATGGCCTGTCTGATACTATCCCCGGCTGCGTTCTGCGGCGTTTTGAAATCCAGCGCCCGATGGTCAACGCTTCTACGGGCGAGGTATTTGCGGAGCAGTTCATGCAACTGTCCCATCTTCATGGTGTCGTCGGCGGTCATGGTCAGGGTGTTATCGGTGCGGTCTATAGCGCACTTCGTCCCTGCAAGATCGAACCGCTGCTTGATCTCCCGTTGGATTCCGTTGACCGCGTTATCCACTTCCATGAGATCTGTTTTGGAGACTACGTCAAAGGACGGCATTGTACAAAACCTCCTATCGGTTAAACAGCCAGGAGACCGAAACTAAACCAGGCCTGGCTGTCAGGGCTAGGTGAAGGCATGATACCAGTTCCCGCGCCACCCTTCAATTTATCCCCCATTTCCCAGATCAAACTAAATGATGGTGTTGTGACCCGACGGAAATGGACTGGCATAGCTCCCTAACATAGATCAATTGGGCGGCCTTCAGTAGTATAATCGCAGAGACAGATGTAACGATAGCATGCGAAGCGTAACAACGCTGGAGGCACCTGATGGGTGAAAGCACAAACCCCCTGAAAGTGCGATTCGACCGCCGGGTGCGGCTGGAGTTCCGCAGCGCCACCATCACCTCCGACGCTGGGTTGCTGGCAGTCCGCGAGCTGGACGAAGCCCTGGGACTGACGGAGAGGGCGGCCGCCCATCTGAAGGAAAGTCGCACCGGACGCAACGTGCAGCACCAGTTGGTCCCCCTGCTCCGTCAGTCTGTGTACAGCCGTCTGGCCGGGTATGAGGACACCAACGACGCTGAACGGTTGGCACAGGACCCGGCCATGCGCGTCATCGCGGGCTGGCGAGGGGCAGAGAAGCCTGCGGCCAGTACCAACAGCATGAGCCGCTTTGAGACGGAGGTGCTGACCCGCCCGGAGAATCTGGAGGGGCTGGCACGAATGAATGCCCGTTGGGTGGAACGGGCGATGGCCCACACCCGACACCAGCGAGTAAT
>JAQBZZ010000039.1 GCA_027622595.1 Chloroflexota bacterium | reverse complement strand
TAGTAGTCTAGCAGCCCATTGAACACGTTGCTGGTCCCGTATTCAGCGGCAGACATGGAAGTATATGAAGTGTCCGGTCTGGTAAACTCTCAGAGCAATGACATCTGGGGTGTCATTGCAAGGGTCGTTTGAGCGCTGGACAGAATTCCATGCGGCCAGGGTCTTACGAAAATCTGTTCCCATCTGGTTCTAAAGATGTCACCGTCACTAAAATGTCATTTTGAGCCGCAGGCAAGAATCTGGAGAGGAGGCCATTCCCAACCACCCCAGACCCTTCGTTTCTCTCAGGGTGACAATTAAGAGACCCTGTCCCTACGTCCCCCTATGTTGACTGCATAGGACTATCCTAATAAGATTCCTCTGTATCTCACCGTTTCGCAAAAATTCGTAAAAATGAGAAATCTCTGGTCGGAAAAAGACGCGTCAAGGCTGTCGTGGTTGGACCAACTGGTCTACCAGAGCCGTCTCATCGGGGCTGAGCCATCGCTGGTGCTGTGGGGAGGCGGCAACACCTCGCTGAAGACAACCGAGAGGGACTTCCGCGGCATTGAGTGTCGCGTCCTGAGAGTCAAGGGCAGCGGCACCGACATGAAGTCCATCCAACGGCAGGGCTTTCCCGGAGTGCTGCTTGAACATGTTCTGGCTCTTTTTGAAAGGGAGGACATGTCCGACGCGGCGATGGTGGAGTACCTGAACCACTGCTTGGTGGAAACCAACGCGCCACGCCCATCCATAGAGACCCTTTTGCACGCATTCATACCTCAGACGAGCATAGTCCACAGCCATGCCGATGCCATCCTGTCCATGACCAACACCACTCGACCAACGGCCCTTCTTTCCGATGCCTTTGGAAGCTCTGTGGCGGTCGTACAGTATCGTCGCCCGGGATTCCTCCTGTCCAAAGAGGTGGCTTTGAGTGCACTGAATAACCCTCAGGCCAGGGGAGTGGTCCTCCTCAACCACGGCCTTGTCACATGGGGGGATACGCCGAGGGCAGCCTATGAGAGCCACATAGAGCTGGTATCCCAGGCAGAGGATTTCATAGAGCAGTCCGGCAAAGGCAAGCGTATATTCGCTCAGATACCTTATATAAAGGGAGTCGAACTAGACTCACTTCAGCGTCACCGGGCGGCCGCCTCCATTGCACCTGCCATCAGAGGGCTGGTCAGCAAGCGGCAGGGGGCCCTATTGAGGTTTGAGGACGGGGATGACGTGCTGGAGTTCGTGAACTCCTCTGAAGCGGAGGGGCTGACTGCCCTTGGAGCGGCCACGCCCGACCACCTGCTAAATACCAAGCAGAAGCCGCTTCTCATAGACGTCAAAGACCCCCGTGAGCTGGACGTGGTGAAAGAGAAACTGCGGAACGGCATTGCTGAATACGCCGACTCCTATGAAAAGTGGTTCGCCCTGCATACCGACGGACAGCACCCCATGCTGGACCCATTTCCAAGGGTAATCCTCCTGCGAGGAGTCGGAATGTGGACTACTGGCAGGGACGCACGGGCGGCTGGCATCACGGCGGACATCTACCGGCACACCATAGGCATTTTGTCCGGCTCCCAGGCATTGGACCGGTATGCGTCCCTCTCTGCACAGGAGGCCTATGACTCAGAGTACTGGCCGCTGGAGCTGTACAAACAGTCGCTGGCACCACCGGAGAAAGAGCTATCCAGGCGCGTCGTCCTTGTCACAGGCGCTGCCAGCGGCATCGGGAGGGCCATAGCACTGCGTTTCGCTCAGGAGGGAGCGCATGTGGTGGTAACGGACGTGCAGCTTTCGGGGGCAAAGAAGGTGGCTCAGGAGATCGCTGAGCAGCATGGAGAAGGGCGAGTTCTGTGCTGCAAGCTGGACGTATCAAACGAGAAAGCAGTCAAAGCAGCCTTTGAGGCGACCCGTCTGGCCTTTGGTGGACTGGACATCCTGGTCTCCAACGCAGGCATTGCCCGCACAAGCCCCCTGGACAAGCTGAGCCTGTCCGACTGGCAGGCGAGTCTGGCGGTGAACGCCACCGGACATTTCCTGGTTGCAAAGGAAGCGGTTGGTATTCTAAAGGAGCAGGGTCTGGGTGGCAGTCTGGTCTTCATAGCCACCAAGAACGTCCCCGCACCGGGCCAGGACATCGGGGCTTACAGCGCGTCCAAGGCGGCGGAGGCCCAGCTAGCGCGCGTGCTGGCCATAGAGAACGGCCCGTACAGAATCCGCTCCAACATGATCAACCCAGACGCCATATTCAAGGATTCAAAACTGTGGTCGCCCCGTATCAGAGAAGAGCGTGCTCAAGCCCACGGTATAGCTGTGGAGCAGGTCGAGGATTTCTACCGCCAGCGCACACTCCTCAAAACCTCCGTGACCGCGGAGGACGTGGCTGAGGCGGCCCTCTACCTGGCAGGGGACCGCGCCCTCAAGACCACGGGAGCAATGCTTCCTGTGGACGGAGGCGTGCGAGAGGCCTTTCCTCGTTAAATAGTTCTTTCCGCCAGAAAGACGGCCAGAGCGGTGCTTGGTAGTTGAGGGTAGGGGAGCGCGGTCTATCTGAGTGACGTTAAGAACCCCACGCCGCCTGGGCCTTATCGTGGAAAAGCTTGCCTGTAACATCTCTGGTTTGAGCAATCAGCCAGAGGGCAACTTCTGCCGATGTCCTTGGGTCTCCGGGCGCGTTGGGAGCCATATCGGTGCGGACCCAACCCGTTGACAGTGCGTTTACCGCTACTTTCCCTCTGAGTTCGTTCGCCGTGGCGATGGTCAACGCGTGGAGGGCCGCTTTCGAAACACCATACACCCCTCTTAAATTCGAGGACATGACACCTGAAGTGGAGCCAACGTTCACAATCCGGGGGTCTTTGGACTTGAGCAGTAGCGGGAGCATTCGTTTTGTGCACAGGTAAGGCCCGGATACGTTGATTCGCAATGTCCGCTCAAATTCTTCGTCCGGCAGATTCGAGAGCGCTCCACTATTCCCAGGGGAAACGCCAGCGTTGTTGACCAGAATATCCAGCACGCCCCAACTGTCCTGGACCCATGCCGCAACCCGGTCGTTGTCATCAGGGACGGATACGTCTGCCTGGAGGATATCCAGTTCTGGCAACTCATTTTTGGCTTGATCCAGCTTGACAGAGTCCCTGGATACGGCCAGGACATCTATTCCGTTCTCCAGGAATATCCTGCTTATCTGCAAGCCTATGCCACGGCTTCCCCCGGTGACCATGGCTTTCTTTCCTGCAAGAGACATACCCGCCTCACATAGACCAAATATTCAGAAAACCTTAGCATTCCAGGATTAACGGGTCAAGCAGCAAGGCCAACGGCAATCGAATGGAGGGTTCACACGTACGTTACCTACCGCTTCATATCAAAAAGAACAAGAGACGGTATGCTATACTTTTCACAAGGCTTACACGTGCTTACAGACGTAAAAAGCGCAGTAAGTCTCATTTGTCTAGTGAAACAAAGGTATCCATAGTCAAGGAATAGATCGCCCCTTATGCAGAACAACATAGCCAGCCGGAGCACGGCAATACCCACGCCACCAAGCGAGGCCAAAGCGGATTCTCTTTCCCAAAACGTTCGTATGGGTACTGCACTGAGCGTTCTTGGCATCTACGCCTTGGCGTACCCGGTGCTGTCCGGAATCTTCGAAAATGCCGTTGGGATTGTATCAGTCGTACCGGTGGTAGTGGCCGGGTGGCTCCTGGGAGTCCGTGGCGGGATTCTCATTGGGATGCTGATCATTACAGCGAACGTCCTCCTTGTAACCCTATTCGACGATAAGAGCGTTGGTTCATGGCTTCGGGAGGGAGGCGTGCTGGGCAGCGCCGCTCTTTTGGTCGTTGTCACAGTGGTCGGGTCGCTGCGCGACCTCAGAGAACGGGCACGCCAGGAGATTGAAGACAGGAAACAAGCGGAGAGGGCCTTACAACATCTTGTGGGGCTAGAGACCATTGTAAGTGCTATATCGACAAAATTCGGCACTTCCACGCCGGAGAACATAGACGCCACCATAAACGAAGCTCTCGGAGAAATAGGCGAGTTCGCCGGCATCCATCGCAGCTATCTCTTCCTGTTCTCCGATCTCAGAACGAAGATGGACAACACACACGAATGGTGCGCCGACGGCATAGAGCCGCAGATCGAGATGCTCAAGGACATTCCCATGGACACCTTTCCGTGGCTGATGAAGGCACTCTGGCGCGGAGAATCGGTTAACGTCCCCCGTGTCTCGGACCTTCCGCCTGAGGCCAGCAGCGAAAAGGAGGAGTTCGAGCGGGAGGGGATTCAATCGCTTCTTCTGGTCCCCATGGCATATGGTGGAGCTGTCCGTGGATTTATCGGATTCGACTCCGTGGGTGTTGAGAAAGCCTGGGGGAATGGCGATATCAGGTTGCTGAGAATGACAAGCGAGATATTCGCCAGTGCTCTGGAGCGCCAGGGGGACGAGAAAGAACTCCAACATCTATACGATCAACTCGAAGCACGGGTTGAGGAACGTACCGCCGAGCTTTCCAATGCCAACGCCCTCTTGGAAAAAGAGGTCACGGAGCGCCTACAGGCAGACGCAGCCCTAAAAGAGAGCATAGCAAGGCAGGCAACCATCCTAGATGCTCTACCTGACTTGATGTTTCGCGTTTCCGACCAGGGTGTGTATCTGGACTATAGCGCTGGAAATGGGGAGGATTTGGCTGTCCCTCCGGATCAGGTGATCGGGAACACCATCTGGAATGCTCTGCCGCCTGACCTCGCCGAGCGAGTCATGGAACACATTTACAAGGCCATTGAATCCCGTTTCATACAGAGGCTTGAATTCAAGTTGCCCCTGCCGCGCGGTACCCAAACTTTCGAGGGCACCATCAACGCAAACGGCAACAATGAAGCTATCGTACTGATCCGAAACATCACAGAGCGTAAGCAGTCAGAAATTGCTCTGAGGGAGAGCAACCTTCACCTGGCGACCGCACTGAGAGACTTGGAGGTTGCACAGCACCACATGATCCAGCAAGAGCGCCTCTCGGCACTTGGAGAGATGGCCAGCGGCGTCGCCCACGACTTCAACAACGCGCTCACACCCATCCTGGGGTTCAGCGACCTGTTGATCAGCTTCCCTGATAAGCTGAATGACCGGGCACAGGTGACCGAATACCTGCAATACATCAACATGGCAGCCAGAGACGGAGCCGATATGGTCAGCCGCTTGAGAGAGTTCTACCGCAAGCGCGAAGAGAGCGAACAGTTCCTGACGGTAAATCTCCATAGCATTTTAGAGCAAGCCATTATGCTCACTCAACCCAGGTGGAAGGACCAGGCACAGGCAGACAACGTCAGCATTCAGGTTTTGAATGACGTAGAGGAGACTATCAACATTTCCGGCAAGGAATCCAGGCTCCGGGAAGCTTTCATGAACCTGATCTTCAATGCGGTGGACGCCATGCCCGACGGCGGAACCATCACCCTTTATGCTAATCAGGATGACGAACAAGTGACTATCCAGGTAAAGGATACCGGCGTTGGGATCACCCCAGAAGTCCTGCAACGCAGTTTGGAGCCGTTCTATACCACGAAGGGGGAGAAAGGAACAGGGCTAGGGCTTGCCGAGGTGTACGGAGTCGTCCAACGGCACAAAGGTTCCATTTCTCTGGAGAGTGAGCCGGGCGCAGGGACGACCGTCATCATGCGGCTGCCGGTCCGGGCCGAACAGGTGGAAGAGAAGATGAGCGAAGTAGAGGCTCCAGGCCGCTCCCTTCATGTCCTGGTTGTAGACGACGAACCGGGGATACGTGATGTTTTAACGGGCTACCTGACCGCCGACGGACATAGCGTCGAGACTGCGCAGAACGGGCCTGAGGGCATGGAGCTGTTCAATGCCGCGGACTTTGACGTGGTGCTGTTGGATAGGGCTATGCCGGAGGTGAGCGGCGACCAATTGGCGGTTCTCATGAAACAGGTTGCGCCCAACGTCCCCGTCATCATGATAACCGGCTTCGCAAGTGTCATTGACAGCATCGCTGAGAAGCCCCCGGCCGTAGACCTTATGATAACCAAACCCATTGCCATTGATACACTGCGGCAAGTGCTTTCCAGTGCCATCGTGTCCCCGCCGACTGAAGCATGAAGATGAGAAGACCCACGGATGTAGGAAGCTAGGCGATTGTCACACCAGAACACGTACGTTCACCCATGTCATTCTGAGGGAGGACAGCGACCGAAGAATCTAAGACGGAGCATTGTGTCTAGGCGAAGGCTTTAGATTCTTCGCTTCGCTCAGAATGACATTAGAGCTATCTCATCACCTGATATCCATGACATAAGGGGATAATTACCTTAAATTGATAGGAGGATGCCATTGCAGGAACTGGAACCAGTCCAACGCGCGTTGGTGGTGAGCCCTCATCCCGATGACGCCGAGTTTGGCTGCGGAGGTACCGTGGCGCGGTTAGTCCAAGCGGGTAAGGAGGTGTTTTACCTGGTGGCTACTAATGGCGATAAAGGTGGCCGTGACACAGACATGACCTCCGAGTACCTTCTAAATGCCCGTCAGGAGGAGCAGCAACGGGCCGCCGATGTCCTTGGCGTGTCTGAGGTTGTGTTCCTGGATTTTGGCGACGGAGAGTTGGAGGACGACCACGCCTTCCGGCGTCAGCTCGTGTACCACATCCGCCGTCTCAAGCCGGACATCGTCTTCACGACCGATCCGTTTCGCACGTCCTTCTATATCCACAGGGACCATAGGATGACTGGCCTGGTGACGCTGGACGCGGTATTCCCCTATGCCAGAGACCGCCTTCACTACCCAGAACACATCGCCGAAGGCATGGACGGCCATAACGTGGACGAGATATTCTTCTGGGGTTCTGAAAACCCGGATACCTTCATAGACATCGGAGACGTGACAGACATGAAGATCAAATCACTCTTGGCCCATACCAGCCAGATGCAGGACTGGATAAAGGAGGCAGGGGGCGAGGAGGCCTTTGGGGAACGCATGAAGGCCATGTCCAAGAGGATGATGGAGAACCACAACTCACCCTATGAGCATTCGGAGGCATTCCGCCGCTACGGCATCAGGAGAATGATGAAAGAAATGGAAAGTAATTCTTAGTATTTTGGTAGTTATCCCTTGAGAGCATGTATGTGTTATCCCCTGGTCTCCACGTCATCGCCATGAGAAATGTCATTCCGAACGAAGCAGAGCGGAGTGAGGAATCTAGAGCATACGACTTTTACAAGATGGTGTGCCCAAGATTCCTCGCGCGCTCGGAATGACATAACTAGCGCTGGGGATGATATGCAGTCCACATTACCCTAAGACCCATGCCCTTCATTCACAACGACTGAATTGCCAATACTTGATTCCATGAGATAATCACCCAGTATCTTGGGTTTCGCATAACCTTATAGAAGTATACTTTGAGCAGTTGAACCACCATCTGCACATAGGGCGACCCAGCAAAGGAGGCTTGCCATGCCGGATATGAAGCTGGATGACGTTACCATCCATTATGAGGAGGTGGGAAGCGGGCCGCTGGCCTACGTCTTCTGCCCCGGCCTTGGGGGTGACGGCCAGGGTTTCGTTGAGCACTTCCCCTTCTGGCAGCAGCATTTCCCGCGGGTGTTGACCTGGGACAACCGGGAGCATCGCCACGCCGGTATTGGCCTCCTGATGCCGGAGATGGTGCTCACCGGCCAAGCAGCAGCGGTCGTCTCGGCACGGCGACAGCAGGTCCTAAGCCGCGCCTATGCATCCCATCAGGAGCGGTTCTCAGCCCACACCCAAGCCGACAGGGACAGAGGAGGTGATACACTAATATCGTCTGATAAGTGCCTCATTCATATTGACAGGTTCCGTTCTGCTTTACATGACATAAAAATGGTTATTGGCAACTTATGCATAGCAAGTTAATATGTAACAGCAAATGATAAGAGGGAGCAGTGTATGGGTTGCGAATTTCTCAGGTCCTGTCGGAGAGCGAACCCCCAATACATCTCTTACAATCTGGATTGTTATGCTACGCGAGTGACAGAGATGAAGGATATTCGTATTCCAAAACCGTTTCCCGGGTTGTCGATTCCGATAGATTCGATGGCGATATAGACAGGAGGATTTGCCATGCTTGAGCACGATGTCTTGGTGATTGGTGGGGGGTTGGCAGGACTGCGGGCCGCATTGGAGGCCCAAAAATCTGGAGTCGACGTGGCAGTGATATCCAAAGTGCATCCAGTAAGAAGTCACTCCAACGCCGCTCAAGGTGGCATCAACGCTGCCCTTACAGATAGGGGTGACAATTGGGAAGATCATGCCTATGAAACTGTCAAAGGCAGTGATTACCTAGGAGACCAGGATGCCATAGAGATCCTGTGCCAGGAAGCAGGCCAGGCTATAATTGAGCTGGAGCACATGGGGGTGATATTTAGCCGAGATGAGACGGGACACCTGGGAACTCGAGCTTTTGGCGGGCAGCAGAAAGCTCGGACATTCTTTGTAGCAGACTTCACGGGACAGGCTATGCTACAAGTGATGTATGAGCAGATGATCAAAGCACGTGTTCGCGTCTACGAAGAGTGGTTCCTGACTTCCCTCGTAATCGAAGACGGGGAATGCCATGGGGTCGTTGCGCTCGAGATGATTACAGGTACGCTTCAGATCATCAAGGCGAAGGCCGTGATTATGGCCACGGGAGGTCTAGGACGGTTGTATGAACCCACTACCAACGCGCTTATCTGCACCGGCGATGGCATCGCCCTGGCATACCGCGCTGGCGCACCGTTGATAGATATGGAGATGGTCCAATATCATCCAACAACACTCAAGAACAACGGTGTTCTCATCACAGAGGCCGCCCGCGGGGAGGGCGCATATCTCCTCAACTCCAAGGGTGAACGATTCATGGAGAAGTACGCTCCAAACATGATGGAGCTGGCTTCCAGAGACGTGGTCTCCCGGGCGGAGCAAACGGAGATAAACGAACGGCGAGACGTGGATGGCTGTGTGCTTCTTGACCTTCGCCACTTGGGCCGGGAAAAAATCCATGAGAGACTCTCGTACATAAACGAGGTATCCATGGACTTCCTTGGAATCGACTTGGCGGAAGCGCCCGTGCCTGTTCGCCCTGGAATGCATTACCAGATGGGTGGCATAAAGACGGACGTAAACGGAGCAACAATTGTTCCCGGACTTTACGCCGCAGGTGAATGCGCATGTGTCAGCGTCCACGGCGGAAACCGACTTGGAGCCAACTCGCTACTGGACACCATTATTTTTGGCCGCAGGTCCGGGGAAGCAGCGGCAATTTACTCACGTGAGAAGGTCGATAAGCAAATACTGGAGTCCAGAGTGTCACAGGACGAGAACCATCTCAAGGAGATAATGGCCCGGGGAGACAATGGGGATACTCCCGCGAAGATACGTCGAGAGATGGGGGTCACGATGAACGATTACGCCGCGGTATTTCGCACGACCGAGGGCATGGGAATCGCGCGAGAGAAGCTGCGAGGGTTGAAGGAACGATATCAAAGCGTACCGGTGCAGGATAAGGGCCGAGTCTTCAACACAAACATATTATTCGCCCTGGAATTGGGGTTTATGCTGGACTGTGCAGAGACCATAGTCGTAAGTGCGCTGGAGCGCAAGGAGAGCCGAGGCGCTCACTACATGGCTGAGTATCCCCAGAGAGACGACGAAAACTGGATGAAGCACATCTCAGTCAAGAACACCCCGGGTGGACCGACACTAGATTATATTCCAGTAACAATTACCCAATGGCAACCTCAAGTAAGATCCTACTAGAGTGGAGCACACGGAATTGGCCATCGGAGAGTTTCGAGACATGAAAATGTGGCCTTGGTTAATGGGACTCAGAGGTACAGGGAGACACTGAGGGCGGAGGGAGCAGGATCATATAGATGGCGGTCTCTGGATCCTGCCTGAACCCCTGCCTGGGGACAGATCACTCTCATGATCTCCGGCTGTTATTGCCGCAGGAGTTGACATGACATTCCGGCATTTATAGACTCTCATATCCAAAATCTGGCAGAATATCTATGTAACGTGGAAGCAGTATCATGATGATTCTGCGACTAAGAAAGAGGCAAGCAAAATGGCCGTGCTGATGCAGGCAACGGTCTCGGGAATCGACGAAGCTGTGTACAGACAAATGACGGAATGCGACTTTCTCGCCAGGCTCAATGCGTTCGAAGGCTACGGGGGTCTCCACGCAGCCGGACCGGTCGATGGAGGGTTTCAAGTATTCGAGACTTGGGATTCAGCGGAGGCGCATCAGAGTTGGTTTGAATCCCAAATAGCTCCGAGCATGCCTCCGGAAATGGCTTCGAAAGTAAGTCTCGTGTATCACGAGCTATTCGCCTAACCTGAAGCAGGGTTGTGCGGTCTCGATAACTACCCTCTTGATCTCTGGAGCATCTGGATTCGCCATAGATGAGTTCAAAGACATGAAGAAGCAGCCGAGCTTGGAGAAGGCTCTGACGCACAGGGAGATACTGGGGGCGTAGGGATTGCATCTCAAAGGAATTCGTGCAAGGCTGAAACGACCCTCAATCGAATATGGGTCATTATTTTGAATGGGAAGGTAGACTTAAGTCTATGACACACCAGGATCCGAAGACAGTCACTATCCTATATGAGGGTAAATCAACGTCGGTTCCCACGGCCGTAAGCACTGATGATGACGTTTGGTTGGACCTAGCCGATCTGACCGCGTCGACGGGATGGGATGTAAAACCTGAAGGAATCTGCCATGACGAGACGTGCATCATAGTCCCGGAAGACGTAATGTCCTCGATCGTCAACGAAATGGAAAACAAGACTTGGTTCAATCTCGCCGGGTTTGCCAGGTTCTTGGAACGTCCGTACGCTCATGATAATGCCCACAATGTCTGGTCGTTTGGTGCTATGTCAGACAATCTGGAAATCCCGTTTGGCCCTATTTATGCCCCTGACTTTACACTTCCCGACTTGGAAGGCAAGTCATACTCGCTTTCTGACTTTCGTGGGAAGAAGGTATTTCTAGCCTGCTGGGCGTCTTGGTGAGGATGCCGCAATGACTTGCCAGTCTGGCAAGAACTGCGCAATGAGCTAAAAGACAGAAAGTTTGAGGTTATTACTGTGGCTTGCGATACCAAAGGTGCCGAAGCGGCGGCGTCATGGATTCACGCTGCAGAGCCGGAGCATCCATCGTTGATTGATAGCGAGCACAGGGTTCCGGAGCTATATGGCACCCGAAACGTTCCAGCAACATTTTGGATAGATGAAGATGGTCACATAGTCCGTGCAAATGATCCCATATTTGCCAGAAGGCGCTCTCCAGATACGGATCAGGTGAGCATTAATGATGCCTATCTCGATGCACTACGAGATTGGGTTAGCAAAGGTTCCGAGAGCATCTACGTTCAAGGGGATACTGCCACCCGATTGCACATGATGACCGAATCGATGGAAAACATCCATGCTATGGCCTATTTCCGGTTGGGTTCATTCCTAAGCCAACAGGGTCATGGCGAAGATGCCGTGGCACATTTCAAAAGTGCCCACGAGTTAATGCCACAGAACTGGAACTATAAGCGGCAAGCGTGGAACTTGGGAGACATAGAGCGCGACTACGGCACCACTATGCAGGAGGCTCGCCAAGACCCGGCTAGCCAGCCGTTTCGCCCATCACTGGATCTACCCACGCCTTAGATTTGCCGCGGCCCTAGAGCATCTGGACATCGCCATCATCGAGTGCAGGGATATGAAGATGCAGCCGAGCCTGGAGCGCGCGCTGAGGCGCACGGAGATACTGAGGGCGTAGGGAAGACCATGACGACTGATCCACAGGATCGAAAGATAACATTTGAAGGAGCATCTAATTTTCGAGACCTTGGAAGCTTTCAGACGATTGATGGATGCTCCGTCAAACTGCGAAGAGTCTTCCGAAGTGGAGAACTACAGGGCATCACGGAGCGTGATGTTACAAAGCTACAGAATGATATTGGTCTGGCCGCAGTACTTGACCTCAGGAACCCTGAAGAGCTAGAACGGAATGGAACCGTGTTGACATCATGTATCGGTGTCAAGTACTTCAATATCCCATTGATTCTTGGAGAGCCACGGGATACACCTCAGTTTATGGAATCCGCTAACATCTCCGACGTCTACTTGCGTCGCTTGGAGCAACCCTCGTTTTGGGCCGCGGATAGTCGAATCGTTGGAATTAGTTGCTGAAACTGCGAATCACCCAATTGTCTTCCATTGCACTAGCGGCAAGGACAGAACAGGCTTGTTGGCTGCGATTATTTTAGGACTCTTAGGAGTGCGAGATGTGGAGGTAATTCAAGACTTCTCCTTGACCAACTTGTACATGGACGAAGTCATTGGGCTAATAAAGTCTGATCCTGAACGAGCTGAACAATTCAGGCAGATGCCTAAACACTTGTTTGAGGCTCCTTCGGATTCGATGGAATTGGTGCTTAACAAATTGAGAGATGACTTCGGCGACATATCAGGCTACGTTGTTGCAAGTGGAGGAGACCATTCTCTGGTTCAACGTTTGCGGGGAGCATTGCTGGAATAGAGGCCTCGAACGAGGCCGAATCCGGTTCCTGAGGCACAGGGAGATATTGAAAGCGTGAACCCGTGACCATCGCATAGAGTAGCTATTAAACAAACTCAAGTGGAGGTGAAATCATGACGCAGACGAATTCTGAGAGAGTGGCCAAGAGACCGCTTGATGGTATTCGGGTTCTGGATTTCACTTGGGTACGCGCAGGTCCCTGGTGTACACGCTGGCTGGGAGCACTGGGAGCCGAAGTCATCAAGGTGGAATGGCCGCGAAGTCCCAGCACCAGAGGAGAGAACACGGGAGCGGGTGCTAACACACCGCAAGGATTGCCAGCGAATCTTAACACCAATGGCCATTTCAGCGACACTAACGCCAACAAGCTGAGTGTTACCATCTGAGGTCGGACGTAAATAGTGGACACGAAACCTCTCATGCTGCAGATAGTCTAGTATAG
>JAQBZZ010000038.1 GCA_027622595.1 Chloroflexota bacterium | reverse complement strand
ACATGATGCTGTTGCCTGCCCTCACCGAGGACGTCCTCAAGGTGGACGAGAGAGGGTTTGGGCTTTTGCTCAGCATGTCAGGCGTGGGAGCCATGATTGGATCCATCTTCCTGGCCTCCCTGCCCAACAAGAAGCGCGGTCTCATGCTGATAGTGGGCAGCCTTATTCTAGGTGTGTCTCTAGTGGGCCTGTTCTTCTCCAACTCATGGTTCCCGTCTATGGCCTGGCCTTTGGCGATGGGATTCATCTTCTTCGTAGGAATAGGGCAGACGGCAAGAATGACTCTGAGCAATACCCTGCTACAGTACTACGTTCAAGACATTTACCGTGGCCGGGTGATGAGTCTCATGATGATGGAGTTTGGTCTGACCAGCTTCGGCGTCTTCTTCACGGGTGTCTTGACTGACATCGTTGGGGTGCAGTGGGCTGTAGGAAGCCTGGCCATCATGCTGGTGTTCTTCTCCATCTTTATGTTGGCCTTTATGCCCCGAATCAGGAAACTGGAGTAGCATGTTGCTTTATTACTCAAGGAGTTTGAGGTAGCCAATACGATGAGACAAAGAGTTGGAGAGGACACCGCTCCTGGGCAAGGCAACGGCCACGTTGAGGCTGTGCTACAGGCCCCTACAGAATGGAGGGAGCCACCCAGCTGGCTGCCTCCGACGTTCCATGCACTGGCTTACAGGAACTACGCCCTGCTCTTGCTGGGCCAGCTGAGCAACTCACTGTCAATGTGGATGGACTTGGTAGCCCGGCCCGCACTGGTAGTGGCTATGACCGGCTCCGCTGTCCAACTTGGCCTAATTGCCCTGGTTCGGGGATTGCCCATGACGATTTTGGGCCCATTCGCGGGCGTGCTGGCGGACCGCGTTGACCGCCGGATCCTGATGCTCGTCTCCAAGGTCTCAAGCCTGGTAATCACTACAGGCTTTTCAGTACTCATCCTTACGGGAAACGTGGAGTTGTGGCACGTCTACGTCACGGCCATTCTACGAAGTCTCGCCATGGCCTTCGACCAGCCGGCGCGCCAGGCACTTTTGCCAACACTGGTGCCGCCCAAGCTCCTGGTCAACGCCGTAGCCCTCAACATGGGGAGCATGCAAGCGGTCCGTATCCTGAGCGCCACAGTGGCAGGATTTCTCATAGCTTTTTGGGCTTATGCCTTTGGCTTTGGAGAAGCAGATGCTCGCGCCTTTGGCGGTGTTTATCTTATCGGAGCTATCAGCTACGTCGTCGCGGTGACTTGCACATACCTGCTCAAGGTGCCGACGGAGGGACGTGTTGCACGAACACGGGACTCTTGGAGTACCAGCATGGCAGAAGGGTTCCGTTTCGCTTGGAGCAGGCCGGTGATTCTGGGGATCCTGGCACTATTCGGAGTGCTGAGCCTCTTTGGTATGCCATACAACCAGGTCTTCGTGCCATGGTTGGCCCTGGAGGTGATGGATGTGGGTCCTGCGGGCATGGGCTTGCTCATGGCTGCTTCTGGCATCGGAGCACTGGCGGGCTCTCTAGCCCTGGCCACAGTAGGGGCCCGTCTGAGACATCGCGGCCTGCTAATCCTGGGAGCCCTGGTAGTAATGGGGCTGGCCCTGGCGGGGCTGGGCCTCACCTCAGTCCTCCCAACGACGGCGGTTTTCGGCTTAATGGTAGCCTTTCTCCCTAGCCTGATGGTGATCATTGTTGGGTTCGGCCAAGCGGCAGTGACGACGCTTAAGAACACCGTCTTGCTGGAGGTCACCCCCAACGAGTTGAGAGGCCGGGTGTTCAGCATTCAGTCCCTGGACCGGGCATTTTCTACTATGGGCAGTGCCTTCGGAGGTTTCACCATTGCCCTCATAGGTGGGCCAATGGCCGTGGCCATCTTCGGGGTTCTGTTGACCGCTGGGACGATCGGCGTAGGTGCCAAGTTCGTGGGGCTGCGTAAGCTGGACTGAGACGCCTTCGATGTGTAGGCGTTTGACGTTCTGAATACTGAGATGACCTGTCCGGCCACATGCTTACGTAGCGCTTGGTGCCTGTTTCATGCCATTTCAACTCACACCTGGGTACCTCTGGCGAACTTGCCTACTGGCCAGGTTCGGCAAGTGCCTCGACGAAAGGAGAATACCATAGCGTTGTCTTTCACAATCCGTAGGTTTGTGAATGGATAGCTTGGATTGTACGCGGGTCGGATATGCCCTGCACCAGACCCCGACACTATTGGGAAGCTTATTCAGTGGATATCCGGTGTGAACAGAGCAATTCGCCAGAGGGCTGTGTCAGGACATTTTGCAAGCGGCCCCTTGTCTGTGTTATATCGTGGGTGCCGACCTGTGTAAGCCGGAAGTGGACATCCTGGACATACAGGACCCGGCCTGCAATGCCGACATTGGTACTAGGCAGATATGCTCCCAGATGGCCAGCGAGAAGCTGCTGAACAAGTTGACTAGGATAATATTAGGCCCTGCCTCCTTGACGAATTTCCAGATCACAATGATGTGAGTAATGTCATGGTTGAACCGTGACCATCCCATCGGCTATATTTGTCAACGGAATGTCCTGAAATTGGCCGTCCGACATGCCAGCTTCCAAGGCTATGCTATATGAGCCCGGCGGAGTGGTCTCCCTGATTCGCAAGGTCAACGCCGCGAATACACCGGGCTCAGTCGGGGCCGGTGACGCCATGAAAGCCTGCATAGATCCTAGGAAGAAGTCTTCCACACCACCCGCCACGTGGGTTTCTTGACGGCAATCACATAAACAGGACTCATGCCGAGCTGCCGGTCACAATACTCCAAGATTTCCTGGGTTGGGAAACCAGGCAGAGCCATCAAGAACACCTTGGCTCTACCGGCTTTGGGCGAGTAATACCGCAGCTCCCACTCTTGATCCGGTACCTGCTCAAGGACATATAGCCTGGCAAGCTTCTCCAGCCGTGCGGGATCAGAAGAGTCTATGAACGGCATATCTTCCAGCCAGGACGAGAGATCCCGGAGAGTAGTCCTCATGCCGACAGCGGGCTTGATTCTGGTGATGGCATTCCTCAGGGAGCGTTCTTCAGAATAAAGGGAGCTGGCCCCATCAGCTAAGTCGTCGGCCCAGGCAATAAATGACTTGCACTGCACCTCCAACTTCTTCAGCAACCCACTGCCCCTTGTCGAATTCCTGGATTGGAAGTTGCGAGGGACCCTGGCGCCCTCAATACGCCTCCGCAATGCTAAGCTGGAATACTCGATGTTGTCTCGGAGATTTGCTGGGAGCTTCACACCTCTCTCCAAACGCCTGGATGCCCTTTCTAGTGACTTGTCTATGGCGATGACCAAGCCTTCTAGGGAGGGGCTCTTCGGGGTCTGTGCCCCGGCCCTCTGTTGGACCTTGCCTTCTGCCTTGTCTACGTGCCTGGCCAGTTTCTTCAGCTCCTTCAAAGTCTTCCTGACCTCTCTATAAACGTATTCCCATGGCTTTTTCACCATATGTCCCCCTTATTTGCTGGCTATTCTGTGCTCATTGCAGCCTGTATGCTGCATATTGGCGCATAACCAAGGAGCCCTGTGCCTGAGAAGCGCATATTGCTCGTGCTATTACCTTTACAATTCCGAGCATTATGCGTACAATCAGCGTGTTATAACCGAATATGCACCCGATGCCGGAACAATTGGAGTCAGGCCGATGCCACAGCAGACCCTGGGAGATATATTCAGAAAAGGCTCTCCTGTCCGGGGACCGGAAGAGCGACACGCCTGGCTCACAGCAGAGGAGCGGAGATTTATCCTGTGGGCCTTCCGTCAACGGTGGTCTGCGGCCCGTATAGGCCGAGCACTGGGAGTAAACGAGGCCACCGTGAGGCGTTTCAGACACCAGTACCTGGAGGCCCCCTTGCTCCTTCTGGATCTTGACCTGTTCGAGATGGTGGGGTCCGCAAGGAATGAGGAATACAAGTGCCTGGTGTGTGGCGACCGCGTAGTAGAACGCCGTGAGGTAGAGCGCCACGTTGTGGGCCACTATGTCGAAGAGAGCGTAATAGACCAGGAGCTTCCCAGGCCACCGAGACGTCGAGGCCGGGGAGCAAAGAAACAGGCCAAGCGGGGAAAGGGCCGGGGCCAGTAGTTCGGAGACGCTTAGCCATACTGTTGGACGCCCTACATCCATAGTGCCCCTCCGGCGGCAGCTAGAATTGTACTTTCCTCACCTCTCGCTTGACGTCCTCGTCGGAGAGGCGGAGGTAGATGCGTGTTGTGTTGATGTCTTGATGACCCAGTTGTTCCTGTAAGGCGTCCAGCCGCCCGCCACAGTTGAGGAAGTTGATGGCGTTGCCGTGGCGGAACAGGTGGGCGTGCACGGATACGTCTGGCTGCTCCGGCGGGAGGGTAAATCCTTGACCAGCTCAGCATGCTGTCTGGTTACGAGCCCACCCTCGCGACTCCTTTATAGGTGGATTCGGTTCTCGGAAATTCAGCCTCTGAGGGGTTCAGAGTCCGTCTGCTGCTGTATAAACCGGTCAAGGGCTGAGCGTGCGAGCAAGCGACGCCTCCCCACGTGGAAACTCTCTAGCGCTCCAGAGTTCATCAACCTGTACAGGGTCGCCCGGTTGATGCCCAGATACACCGTCGCCTCCCGGATACTGAAGGCAGCCTTTTCCATTTCCATCTCCAATGATATACTTGCAATACTTCGGTTTATCATGTATTGTACAGGCTGAGAGTTATTGCATCAAAGCACTAAATGCAAAAACGTACTTGACAAGATGCCGCGTCCACCAAAGTTCGAGAGCCACAAGCTAGAGGCGTACGATATCTATCGTAGGCTCAAGGCTGAAGTTGACAGTCCTTCGGCTGTCAACGTTAAGGAAGAATTGGAGGAGCTTCACCCTGGTGGAACTGCCAGCTACAGGACCGTTGCCAACTGGGTCAGGGAATGGAATAACCAGGACGGATGGCAGTCCTTGCTGGATTCTCCCTTCCAGTGGCACCTGTTAGACTCTTACGGGCTGTCCTGGGATGCGGGGCATCTGCTGAACGAGATGTCATATTCCAGGGAGAGGCTGATTCAGGAGTCAAGTCTCAGCAAAGCTCTGAATGTTCCGGCTGGATGGATGGCATCAGGCCTTGGGGGTTTGACCGTCAGACTGGCGATCTGGTGCTGGCGGGTACACCTTGCGGCACCAGCGATAGGAAGTGATATTGGCGACTTCAGGGACCTGTGGGATCTGGCGCAAAAGTTTGCGTATCGAGAGCTGGTCCATGATATCTTGGGATATCCCGTGGAATTCCATGACCTGGAGGCGGTGCTCATCTACAAGCCCTGGCTCGACTTTGGCAAGGCAGAAAAGCGTCACGAGGCCTATCACCGGGCTTTGGGGAATGGGGACGTACCGCGACTTCAGAGCAACTTCGAGATACTCATGGGACAACGCACCAGTCGGGAGAATCCAGTGGACACGCGACCGGGTGAGTCATTCCTGCGGTTCGTTCACAGAGAGCACCCAGGCCTCTCGATGGGCTCAGGAATCCATGCAAGCAGAGCACACCCGGAGCTGCTGGCATCCCAGCAAGAAACACAGGCAATAATAGAGTACAGGCGGTGGATCCTGGAAGAGGCACCACCGGAGTTTCCAAAGGAATCGGTCTTGAAGTTTTTGGAAGAAACACTACAGGAATCCCTTAAGGAGGAGGTTACCGATGGCGAAGCGAAGAATGAATCATGAAGGGTCATTGTCGTTGCGGAAGGATGGGCTCTGGGCAGCACGCATATCCCACGAGGGAACGCGCATTTCTGCTTATGGCAGGACCAAAGAGGAGGCTCGCCAGAAGCTCAATGTACTCAGGCGCAAACAAGACCAGGGCCTACCTATGCTCACGTCGGCCATATCTCTACAGGAGTACCTGGCGCAATGGCTGGCAAATGTAAAGAACCGTGTCCGTCCCAGCACATACGAAGGCTATGAGATTATGGTTCGGGTCCACATCATCCCTCACCTTGGAGATATCAAGCTGGGGAAGCTGGGGCCAGAGCACATTAGCAAGGCATGGGAGACGATGCTGAAAATGGGCAACTCCGCAAGTGTGGTTGAGCACGCCCATCTGCGGCTATCCAAGGCCCTTACTGACGCAGTGAAGCGACAGCTTATCTATCGAAACCCTTGCCAGGCCGTATCTGCACCCAAAGCCCACAAGAGGGAGCTTCACCCGCCGGACGCCCAGGAAATTCACTGCCTTCTCAAAACTGCCAAGGACACAGACTATTACGAAGTGCTTCACACGGCTTTTTACACCGGACTACGGCGCAATGAGGCCCTGGCCCTCAGATGGCGGGATGTGGACTTGAACGAAGCGAGTATCTCAGCGGGGCGAAGCCTCTATAGGGCCAAGGGCGGTCAGTCCACCTATCAGGCTCCCAAGACGGCCAAAGATCGGCGCCTCGTAGCACTCACGCCGTCGTCAGTGCTGGTACTCCGTGCCTTGCGGGAGCGCCAGGGAACGGACGGACTTCTTATGGGGTATGAAGTCAATGAAGATGGCCTTGTCTTTCGGTATAGAAACGGCAATCCGATGCTGCCTTGCACAATAAGTAACGCATTCAGGAAGCTCGTACTTCGGGCAGGACTGGAAGGCTACCGCTTCCACGATACCCGTCATGCCCACGCAACATTGATGCTCCGCCAGGGAGTCCATCCAAAGATCGTGCAGGAGCGCTTGGGCCACGCCAAGGTGGGGACGACCCTTGACATCTACAGCCACGTCACTCCCGGCTTGCAGCAGGCGGCAGCGCTTCGCTTCGATGAAGGCTTGGCAGCCAGTACGCCGGAGGTGGTCGCGGAGTCGATTTTTGGGTGAATTGGTACAAAAACTGGTACAGTAGGGGTGAAGCGAAGGCCCCCAGGACACCCTGGGGACCTCGTTTTGTAGCTAAAATGATGGAGCGGGTGATGGGGATCGAACCCACGACAGCTTGCTTGGGAAGCAAGTACTCTACCACTGAGTTACACCCGCCTAAATCGGCGAGAGAAGGCGTGCATTTTCCCTACCACAAGAACTGCAACCGCCTCACCGGCCAGGTCAGTTGTTTCCAGCTGACGCCCATATCCTACCAGATTTTCGCATCTCCCAGTAGTCCCAGGGCCACCAGTACTTAACTCCTGTTTAAGTACTCTACAGCTACAACCCCACTTCCAGCGCGCTCAGAACAACCGTTCCAGTTGACACCCCTTCAACGGGCCTCGGTAAACTCCACGTACTGAATCCCTACCACAGGAGATGCAACCCATGGCTCGTAAGAAGCCTAGAGATAGGCGTGTTCCGTACTGACTCGACCTGGTCGCCGCCACTGACTGCACCGGAGTCCAAGGCAGTAGAGCAACGCACTTCAGGAACAGTTGATATCAACACAACCCGCATTTACCTGCGCCTCTCAGACGACGATATGCGGCGTGAGGTATCAAAGGTTCAATCCTGAAATCGGCCCAGTGGAGATAGACCCGACCAATCGGTTCACCGGCCACGCCCGGTCCTAATTCATTGTCAGCCAAGCAGCATCACTAAAAACCGCTTAGAGATATCTGGGCCACGCTCTGCGGCCATTTGCTGTTCCTGGCCTTTTGGCACGTATACTGAAATGTCCCTAGCCGGCATCTGTTCGTTTCGGGCGATGATTAAAAGCACAGTTGCATAATTAGTAACGAATCTACACTCTGTCACACCATGTAAGCCATCTCTTCCGTATTGCCTAGCTACTCTTGTTACTCCGCAGCGCCTCCAGGATGCGGCCTGGCGACATGGGCATGCTAGTCATCCTAACTCCCGTGGCTTTTTGAACTGCATTGGCGATTGCCCCCATTGGGGGAACGAGAGAAATCTCGCCCGCACCGCGGACCCCAAAGGGGTGTCCTGGATTGGCAACTTCCACTATCACTGTGTCGATCATGGGCAGATCGAGGGCGGTGGGCATACGATAGTCCAGGAAGCTGGAATTCATCATCTGGCCCTCGTCGCTGTAGTAATACTCCTCGTTCAAAGCCCATCCAATCCCCTGGACAGCGCCGCCCTGTACCTGACCCTCGACATAGCTGGGGTGAATGGCCTTGCCCGCGTCCTGCACCGCGGTGTACCGCAGAATGCTTACCTTGCCCGTCTCAGGGTCTACTTCAACGTCTACTATGTGGGTAGCAAAGGCTGGGCCGGCACCGCCCGGGTTGAGGTTGGCCCGACCCGAGATGGGGCCGCCAGTCGCATTTAGCCTGGCTGCCAGCTGTTTAAAGGTCAGTTTTAGTTCCGGGTCCGACTTGCTCTGAAGAGCGCCGTCCTCGTACTCCACTTCCTCAACAGGGACATCCCATATCTTGGCTGCTCGTTGCACCATCTGTTGTTTCACATCCTGAGCAGCTTCATAGCAGGCGATCCCTATCTTCTGGGTGACGCCACTCCCTCCTGCTCCGGTGCTGTAGCCAATGGAGTCCGTGTCTCCAACGGAAGGCCTGATATCGTCGGAGGTTAGTCCCAGTGTCTCTGCAACCTGCATAGCCATTACCGCTCTACTTCCTCCAATGTCCGGTGCACCCTCCACTAAACTCACAGTGCCATCTGGATTGACGTTGGCTATGGCGCTGGCAGGTCCGGAGCCGTTGCCCCAGAAGCCTATTGCTACGCCGCGGCCGCGATTGGGACCGCCGAGTGGTGCGGAGTAGTGGGGATGATCCCTGGCAGCCTCCAGGGTCTCCACGCAGCCAATCTTGGCAAACACCGGGCCTGCCACCTGTCGGGTACCTTCTTTGGCGGCATTGAGCAGACGGAACTCTATGGGGTCCATCGAGAGCTTTTGGCACAGTTCGTCCACGACCTGTTCCGCAGCGTAGGCACCAATGGGAGCACCTGGACCTCGGTAAGAGGCTGTCTTCGGCGTGTTCACCACGACATCGAAAGCTTCAATGTAGCCGTTGGGCACATCGTAGGGAGCAAACATGCAGCGCGCGCCACCACCAACCGGTGAACCGGGGAAGGCCCCGGCCTCATAGACCAGATGGGCCTCAACGGCGGTCAGGTGGCCTTCTTTGGTGGCCCCCATTTTCACCCTGATGTTGGCACTCGAAGTGGGGCCAGTCGCCACGAAGACCTCGGTCCGACTCAAGGTAATTTTCACAGGCAGTCCGGTTTTGTGGGAGAGGATAGCGACCACGGGCTCCAGGTAGACGCCACTCACACCCTTCCCCCCAAACCCACCACCAATCTCCATGGGAATGACCTTCAACTTTGACACAGGAATGCCAAGGAGGTTGGAGATATGGTCGCGAGCCACAAAATGACCCTGGGTACTGGTCCAAACAGTCACGTAGCCATCTGAACTCCACAAGGCCGTTGCAGATTGGGGTTCTATGTATCCCTGATGAACACGTTTGGTCTGGAACTCACGCTCTACGATTACGTCGGCGTCCTGGAATCCCTTGCCGACATCGCCGAGACGGATCTCAAAGTGGTTGGCGACGTTGGTGCCCCTGTCGTTGGGGCTATCGCCCCATCCTCCCGCCCCGAAGCCAGAACTGGAATTAGAGACCAGCATTTCGTGAAGGATGGGAGCGTCCTCTTTCATAGCGTCAAGAGGTGTGAGCACGGGACGCAGCACCTCGTACTCCACATCGATGAGGGACAGGGCCTCCTCCGCAATATGGGGACTGGTGGCGGCCACCGCCGCTATTGCATGTCCACGGTGTCGTCCTCTTCGATATGTGCTGACTTCCCTGCGATCAGCAGGCTTAACCTAAAGCCCCAACGAACTCCTGGGATGTCACCACAGTGGCTTGTCGTGGGAAAAGCTTTTCCATAAGTACGCGTTGAACCTCATCGTCCCTATCAGCACAGCAATCAGATAGCACTATCGACTTGTAATCAATATCGCTCCCCCACCGCACAGTTGAGAGCACGCAGCCACTGGTTGATATCCCCATCAATACCAACGTCTCGATGCCTAGTTCTTTGAGTACTTCGTCAAGATTTGTCGTTGAAAAGGGCCATGCTCGGCTCTTGGTTAGCACTCTCTCTCCAGACTTCGGGGTTATCGCATCATGTATCTCAGTCTCAGGCGTCCTTTCGCCGCGCCGCACTTCTATGTGGATGACCGGAATACCCGTGTCACGAGCTGCCGCAAGAACCTGGTTAGCCTTGCCCAACAATTCATTCTGGAATTCTTCTGAAAAACCGCTAAGTTGCCGGACCTGGTAATCCATTATGAGAACTGCCGTATTGCTTCGATCAATCGAAAACTTTTCCACCATGTTTCTTTTCTCCTTTCCTTTGTTCTATGACTTCAGCCGTTCCCCGTCTTCCTTAGGCCCTCAGTATCTCCCTCTGCCCTAGCGCCCTCTCCGGGCTCGGCTGCATTTTCACGTCCTACGAATCTTTGGGTATGAGTGCGCCTCTGAATATGAAGCAAGGTCAATGCCTTATCTAGTCTCCCCAAGACGTGGCTCGTCACCCTTACGCTTCGGCCGCAGTTCAGCATCGATCTACCCAGCAATGTGACGATCTACACAATATCTGGGGGTCATTTTGTTGTCAATCTGTTGCCCTGCACCTCTTTGCGGAGAATTGTGATAATATATGTGCCTTCTACGGTGCTTAAGAATCTGTGAAAGAGTTCTTACGAGACAACGCAAATTCTTTGCGAAACTTGCAGGGAGGAAAATGGTCAATATGCTGGGAAGAACCGAAACCTTGGACAGGATGGAACGGGGATTCAACCCCAGAAACGTGGTTGTCATAGGGGCTGCCAAACACAATCAGCACCGCTGGCTAAAAGCTCACCTCCCCTTCCACCAAAACCATGGCCATGTCCTCAACGTAAACATAGACGAGAACGAATGGCCCGGAGCCACAGAGTTGGGCATACAGAACTATCGCAGCATCTTAGAAATCGAAGAACCGGTTGACTACGTAACCATATCTGTACCCCGCAATGTAGTACCCAGGCTGATCGAAGAGTGCATAAGGAAAGAGGTGGCGATAGTCCACATCTACACCGCCGGATTCGAGGAGTCCGGAGAGGAAGAGGGAATAAGGCTCGACCGTGAAATCAGTGCAATGGCCCGGAAAGCGGGACTACTGATTATTGGACCAAACTGCATGGGTGTATTCAACCCGGCGGTGGGAATAAGACAGAGTGAAAACCAGTACTACGGTGAAACCGGCAACTTCGGCTACATATCTCAGAGCGGCTCAATGGCGTCAGGGATGGTGGCGGAGGCCAACGCATATGATGTCAAGATGAGCAAGTGCATCAGCATGGGCAATGGCATGGTCCTTGATGTGCAGGATTATCTCGATTACTTTGCGGAGGATGCTGAAACCAAAGTAATCGGAATGTACCTTGAAGGCGTACGAAACCCTCACAGATTTTTTGAGAGCCTGCGAGCGGCCAGCAGTAAAAAAACTGTCCTTGTATGGAAGGTGGGCCAAACCGAGGACGCCGCCAGGGCCACTCAGGCCCACACCGGCACCTCCTACATGCAGGAATCTCTTTGGAATAACCTCTTGATCCGCTGCGGTGCAATTCCCATTGAATCTCAGGATGAGATGATTGACACGGTCAGAACCCTTTCCCTCATGCCCTTCGCTTCCGGCTACAACGTCGGACTCTACGCATCCACGGGAGGGCACTCTACAGACATGGCCAACGTCTTCTCCAAGAATGGTTTCAAGGTCGTTCCCCTCACGGACACTTCCTACAAAGAGCTGGGGTCCTTTCTGGACCTAATCGGCAGGAACTTCGTCAATCCCATACAGCAGGCCCCGGCGGAGCATTTCGAGAGGATTGTAAATATCCTGTCCAGAGACGAAAATGTCGATCTGGTTGCTCTTGAAGTCCCGGCGAGACGTCTGGTCAGCGATGATAAGTTCTTCGACGACCGCGTGAGGATTCTCAAGGAGGCCCAGGCGAGCTCCCCAAAACCTATCGTTGCCATCATATCCAACGGCTATCCTAAGTTGGACCCTGACGCCGAGGAGGCTATGAACAAGAGGTTCACCAGAGAGGGCATCCTGGCTTTCCCTAGCTTCCTGAGCGGTGCCAGGGCACTCAAGACCGTCGTGGATCGCCAAGTTCTCAACGGATACTTGGCAGACTAGAAGCTTACCCCCTTCTGTCGTGCTCTCTCCAGCGAAGGCTGTATCTGCATGCCCAGGAACTCACATGGCGTGAAATCTTCGTTCCATCCTCAACGGCTATCATTTCGCGCGTTACGTTACCTGAATTCTCTGAGGCTTCTCATTCTGGCGAAGATGGCCACGGAAACCAGGCCAGAGACAACAGCGGCAATGATAACCGTGGTGGCTGCACCCACGAACTCGGCCAGACCTCCTAAGGCCATAACGCCGATCCAAGAGAGGCCCTGCATGGAGACTCGCAGGCTCATGACGCGACCTCGCAGATGGTCAGGGGCCATGAGCTGCATCATCATTTGTACCATAGTCATGCGTATGGTGTTGAACACACCCATGCCAAATACAAGCCCCAGGGAGAGGTAGAATATCTCGGACTGAGAAAAGGCAACCCTAAATAGGGTGCCGAGTATTACCGAGCCCAGAAGCAAGAGTCCCCGGCGAGAGATGCTGCTGATACTCATCACAATTATCGACCCGAATGAGACACCCAAGGTGCTGAAAAGCAGGAGCACCCCTAACCCCTGGGACCCCACGCCAAGGATATCCCTGGCGAAAAAAGGCATGAGGAACTGGGTTGCACCACCGAAAAGAGTGGCAGCCGCGCTGATGAGAATCAGGCCCAAAAGTACAGACTCACCTCGAATATACTTGAACCCCTCCAAGAAGTTGCTGCGCATACTCTGCCTCGCTGCTTCCGGGGGTTCTGCGTATTCCCAATGCATCAGGAGGAGCGTGATGCCGGTGATGAGCTGACCAAAGGCGGTAATCCAAAAAACTCCTCCTGTGCCTATCACTCCTATGACCAGAGTCGCCATAAGCAATCCTCCAGCGTTGGGCCAGTTTTGGACGACAGAATCGATAGCGATGGCCCGGGGTAGTTCATCCCTCTTCACCAAGTTAGCTAGTATGGCCTGATGTCCCGTACGGCCAAAGGACTGAATCATCCCGCTGAGGATAGCGGACACTGAGAGGTGCCACCACTCGACGTATCCCAGAGTGATGTCCACGGCGACGGCAGTCCATAGCACCACCAGTAGGAACTCTGTATAGATTAGGAGCTTGCGCCGGTCCATTCTGTCGGCCAGAACCCCTGCAAAGAAGGGCATAAACATGGAGGGCAAGGACAGTGATGCGGTGACCACCCCAAGCAGAAATGGTGAGCCGGTGATCTCCAGCACCAGCCAGGCGCGGGCAAATACCCGCATGCTTCGGCCCATGTTGGAGCTGGTTCGCCCTGCCATCAGATGAGCGAAGTTCCTCCTCTTTAGGGGCACCAGACGGGATAGGATAGCGTTTCTTGTTGCCCCTATGCCGACCATCTGAAGTCGCTTGCCATCGTACCTCCAAGAGTAAGATGAGGTAGACTGGCTGATTGTACTGCATCGCTAATCTACAGTCGAGCCAAACTTCCGAAAGGCCATCTATGAAAAAGCGGAACATATCCTCCCGAGAAACTACGCCTGAGAGATTCCAATCTGAACCTAGGAGATCTAGAGGGGAATTTCTACTTCAAGAGTTCTGTGTATTGTTCCCAACGGGCCAGCCACTCGCTCCGCCAGTACTATTGCTTCGGATAGTAGGAGAATCGAGAGCAGAATGTCAGCTTCGTGAACCAGCTCATCGTATGAAGCCACAATACGCAATCCTGCCTCTTTGGCTCGCAGGTGCGTAAGGTCAACTTCTTCCCTCCAGACAAGTCACCACATCCATACCATGATTAAACAACACCCGCCCCGTTGCGGAACCCATTTCCCCTGGCTGCAGATCCCAACTGTCTTGATGCTCATCTTTGTCCCTTCAACGTCATCGGGAGCCCGGCCACCATGAAGTAGACCCGGTCAGCCCGTCGGGCCAGTTCCTGGTTTGACCACCCCAGCAAGTCCCGGTATATACGGCACAGCGGATTATCAGGCACGAGCCCAAGCCCCACCTCGT
>JAQBZZ010000037.1 GCA_027622595.1 Chloroflexota bacterium | reverse complement strand
AAGACACAGCAGCATGATTCCACTTATCAAACCGGGCAGCACTGTTCAGACAAACGAGGCCACCTCTGTGGCGTCTGTGAATACGAGAATGGGACTGCCGGTTGAGGAGATTGCTCTCGTGCAGAGCGTCCTTTCCCCTTCAGGCGCTGTGTACACTCGGCTGTTCTCTGCTCCACTTGGGCATGCCTCTTAGCAACGCACCGAAAAAGGGGAGTCCAGAGGGACGAAGCCCCGGTGCTTGCCCTGAGCGAAGTCGAAGGGGCGGGGGTCTGGGGGTGTCCCCCAGACTGGGCTCAGCCTAGACCCACACCTTGCAGATCGCAGAACATGGTCAGACCAGGACAACAGAAGTTGAATGTGGGTGCAGGGCGTGCCCTGCTCTTGGTGCTAGAGCACCAAAAAGAGTGACAATGGTTTAAGTGGGAAAATACTCGGAAAGTATTGTCACAGGTGAGGGATGGTGATATACTTCGCAAAGTTTTCGTATAGGCAGGGAGGAGGCTTCAGTGGAGAACTTGTCATTACCCAAGTGTCAGAAGTGCAGTGAAGGGGACTTGGTTCCATTGTCCGATTTTGGGAGCCAGGGAGCACCCATCCATTACAAGGCCTGGGTTTGCACCAACCCCGATTGCGGCTTCAACATCAAGATTCGCAACGGCGACGTGTACCTGAACGAGCCAATAACCAGCGGCGCAATGCATGCCCCCAGGGTTCGTTCGTAAGTACCTACTGTCGTAAGTCAGCGTACGCAAGAGCATAGCGTGAGGTCCCGCTCATCCTGAGCCCTGTCGAAGGACATGAGCGGGAGTTTCCCTCCGCTCGTATGGTTCGACAAGCTCACCATGAGCGGAGAAGGATGACGCGCTTTCTTGAAGCCGGGTACTAGTACAAGGCAAATTGCCCCGCCATAGCAGGTGGCTTTGCTCATGCTTGGATATGCCCGGCACCTCGGCGGGGATACCCTGTCTCTTAGGTATGCTGTTTTTGCCTGCTTATCTGGTCGGTGTTGGGCTGTCCTCAAGGGCCTCTTGACGCCCATGCCTGCCTCGCCTAGACTGTAGACTGACTAGTCGGTCTGGAGGAAAGGCATGGTGGACATGGACAGCCAGGTTAAATCCGCTCCGGAGGTCAAGGAGTCCACCCGCCAGCGCATCCTCGACGCGGCCACCGATGTCTTCTCCGAGAAGGGCTATCATGGCGCGGCCGTAGACGACATCGTAAGGGCCTCCCAGACCTCCAAGGGGTCTTTCTATTTTCACTTCCCCAGTAAACAGGACATCTTTTTCTCTCTCGTAGACAGGTTCATCGTTTCCCTTGCCATGTCCGCAGAGACTGCCATAGCCCAGGAGAGCGGAGCACTGGCCAAGGTGAATGCCGCCCTCGATACGGTATTCACCACCTTCTCCCGACACCGCAACCTTGCCAAGATACTCCTGGTGGGAGGCGTTGGCCTCGGCAAGGTCTTCGATGAGCGTCTCCTGGCCATCCACGCAAGATTTGCATCCCTCATAAAAGAGCATCTGGATGACGCGGTAATCGAAGGCTCGATACCGCCGCTGAACACGGAAATAACCGCGTACGCCTGGCTCGGTGCTGTGAACGAAGTGATAGTCCGATGGCTGTACACCGGCCAGCCCGACCCACTGGAGGAAACCCTCGACACTCTGAGGGAGCTTCTTCTTCGTAGCATCCGCGCCAACGCTGAGAGGTAGGACAAAACGTGAAGTTCAAGGACATGCGGGAGTTCATCGCCTTTCTGGAGGGCAAGGGGGAGCTGCTCCGTATCAAGACAGCGGTCAGTTCCGAGTTGGAGATCACGGAGATAGCCGACCGCGTCGTGAAGCGCGGTGGCCCTGCCCTCCTCTTCGAGAACGTGGAGGGCTACGACATGCCCGTCCTCATCAACGTCTACGGGTCGGCCCAGCGTACCGCCTGGGCGCTGGGAGTCGAGAGCCTTGACGAACTCGGAGACCGCATACGAAAGCTCCTTGGCATGGTGCAAGGGCCGCCTCCCGGCCTTGTTGGCAAGTTACGTACCCTGGTGGACCTCGTCAAGATGGCCGGGTATCAGCCCAAGCTGGTGCGGAGCGCCCCCTGCCAGGAGGTGGTGCTCACGGGCCCCGATGCCGACCTCAACCGATTCCCGATTCTCAAATGCTGGCCCATGGACGCCGGACGCTTCATCACCCTGCCCCTTGTGATAACCAGGGACCCTGAGACGGGCGTGCGCAACGTGGGCATGTACCGCATGCAGGTCTACGACGGCCAGATCGCGGGGATGCACTGGCAGACCCACAAGGTGGGTACTCATCACGAGCGTGTGGCCAAGGAACGCGGCCAGGAGAGGATGGAGGTGGCCGTTGCCCTTGGCGGCGACCCCGCTACCCTGTGGACAGGCTCCGCACCCCTGCCCCCTGACCTGGATGAGCTGGTCATGGCCGGCTTCCTTCGTGAGGAGGGAGTGGAGGTCGTGAAGTGCAAGACCGTCGACCTGGAGGTGCCCGCCAACGCCGAGATTATCCTGGAAGGGTATGTTGTGCCGGGCGAGGTTCGCACCGAGGGGCCATTCGGCGACCATACCGGCTACTACTCTCTCGCCGACCAGTACCCCGTGTTCCACCTCACCGCCATCACACACCGCCAGAACCCCATCTACTCGACCATCGTTGTTGGACGGCCCGTCCAGGAGGACTACTACATGGGCAAGGCAACGGAGCGCCTCTTCATGCCCATCATCCAGACGGTGCTGCCTGAGATAGTGGACATCAACATGCCCGCGGAGGGGGTGTTCCACAACCTGGTCATCGTCTCAATCAAGAAGGAGTACCCCGGCCAGACTCGCAAGGTGATGTACGCCCTGTGGGGACTTGGCCTCATGATGCTGGCCAAGACCATCATTGTTGTGGACGATTTTGTGGACGTGCAGGACGTGTCCGAGGTGGCATGGCGGGTCACCAACAACCTTGATGCTTCCCAGGACATTATCTTTGCATCCGGCCCCGTGGACGACCTCGACCACGCCTCGCCGACGCCCAGGCTGGGCAGCAAGGTTGGCATCGACGCCACGGCCAAGGGCCCCCTTGAGGGACGCACCCGCGAGTGGCCCCCGGACATCGTCATGACCGACGAGATAAAGGCCCTGGTTGACCGCAAGTGGCAGGATTACGGGCTGTGAGGAGATGTCATGCTGAGCGCCCTCATTTGTCATGCCGAGGAGTCCCGGCCTGTCGAGACGACGAGGAATCTGGGGCGGCGGTCTTCCCTGAACGGAGCCGCAAAGTGAGAACAGATTGAAGCAGTCAACAAGGCGCAGAAGATGACCACTGAATCCGAATGCACAACCTATCAGGGCTGCACCCTGCTGCCTGACGAAGGCTGCGGCGACGCCTGCATTCTGCACTACGACAGTGCGGACAAGGATGCTGTTCTGTTCCAGGAAAGGCTGGAAGCCAAGATAAAGCACGACGAGAGCGACCTGAATATGGGGGAGATTGACCTTAAATTTGTGGTTTTCCCTGTAGATGCCAGCTTCACGGACAAGGTGTTCACCAAGAGGGCCAGCTTCACTGGTGCCCAGTTCCACGGTTGGGCCAGCTTCACTGGTGTCCAGTTCAACTGCAGGGCCAACTTCCTCCGTACCAAGTTCTCCGGCGAGGCCGACTTCAGTAACGTCATCTTTCAGGGTGCCTCTGATTTCTCAGCTGCAGAGTTCTACAGTGTAGCTGATTTCACTTTCGTACAGTTTCAAGGTACGGCGAGGTTCGAACGTCTTGAGTTCTACAGTGTGGCTCACTTCTGGGGTGCTGAGTTCCATGACGGGGCTAATTTCGTGATTACCCAATTCCATGGAGTAGTTGACTTTACTACTGCCAAATTCCTGAGCGAGGCCAACTTTAGAATTGCCAAGATCAATAGTGAAGCTAACTTCACAGACGCTGAGTTCCATGAAGAGACTAATTTCACAGGAACAACTATTGAAGGAACCATGCGTTTTCATAGCACTGAGTTTCCTAATGAGGGTAGCGACTCACGGGTTCTCATGCAAAGACTGAGACTGTCAAATCTTCAGGGCCTGGATTTTGAGAGCGTAAACCTATCTCGTGTGTCTTTTCTTGGGACAGATGTCACTCAGGCTCGCTTCCTGTCATGTGATTGGGCCACCAGGGCTCACCCTATATTTTGGCCAATCCCAATCCTACAATGGTTTGGCAAGCGGAAGCGGGTGGTAGTATTCGATGAGTTAATGCTGGATGAAAGAGAAAAAGAAGGGCATGAACCAGAACGCCGTGACATCCTTTTGATTGCAGAGGTATGTCGGCGACTCAGGGTCAACTTCGAAGCCAGCCGCCAGGAGATTGAGGCTGGGGACTTTTTCATTGGCCAGATGGATATGCGTCAGAGAGATCCAAAAGCATCGAATTTTACTAAAGGGCCTCTTTTCCTGTACCGTGTAATCGCTATATATGGAGAGGCTTATTTTCGTCCGTTCTTGTGGTATCTCTTGCTTGCACCTCTTTTTGCAGTGGGGTACTGGTGGTTGAGTACTGCAACCTTCGGTGACGGCGTCTTCGCCGCCCTCACAGCGGGGCGTCTGTTCACTGAGATTCCCACAGGGATTGAAAGCTGGGAGAAACTGCTGGTATACGTAAATATGCTGGCGAACATACTGTTCATAACCGTCTTCGTAGTTGCTCTCAGGAGGCGCTTCCATCGCTAGGGAAACATCATGAGTGCCGTAACAGCCATACCACAAAAACTCCGCCTCATCCTGGACTCGATACGGTTTGAGCACACGGTATTTGCGTTGCCATTCGCCTACCTCGGCATGGTGCTTGCCGCCGACGGCCTGCCAACCCTCGCCCAGTTCATCTGGATAACCGTCGCAATGGCATCGGCCCGCACCCTGGCGATGTCCGCCAACCGTATCATCGACCGTCAGATGGACGCCGAGAACCCGCGTACTGCCTCCCGACCGCTGCCTGCGGGCCGTCTCAAGCTGTGGGAGATGACGGCCATGTCCACCGTGTCCCTCGTGATCTTCCTGGTGGCCGCGACGATGCTCAACACGCTGACCCTGGTGCTGGCCCCTGTGGCCGTCGTCGTTGTGGTCGGCTACCCCTACACCAAGCGGTTCACATGGACGTCCCACTTCGTCCTTGGCTGGGCCGACGGCATTGCCCCAGCGGGCGCGTGGATAGCGGTCACAGGCTCTCTCAGCTGGGAGCCGGTGCTGATGGCCTTTGCCGTCGCAACCTGGATCGGCGGATTCGACATGCTGTACTCATGCCAGGACCGTGACTTCGACGTGGAACGCGGCCTCCACTCCATACCGCAGAAGTGGGGCATCCCCGCGGCGATGAGGTGGTCCAAGGGTATGCACCTTCTCACAGTAATTTCCCTGCTGGCCCTTGGTCCCTGGCTTGGCCTTGGCTTTCCACACTACATAGGCTGGGCGCTGGCGGCGGCCCTCTTGATATACGAACACCGCCTGGTCTCCCCCACGGATTTGACGAGGCTCAACATGGCCTTCTTCAACGTCAACGGCTACATCGCCGTAATCGTGTTTATATTTACCTTTGCATCCGTGTACGTGTAGCATGGGAAGGCAAATCTTCTTGAAGAACAAAAGAGGCAAAAAATGGACCCAGTAGTGGTGGGCATATCCGGTGCAAGCGGCTCCATCCTGGCACAGAGAGCCATCGAAGCGCTGCTGAACCGGGAGATACCAGTCATCGCCACCTGCTCCTCCGCGGCCAGAATGGTGTGGCAGGAGGAGATGGAGGAGCCATTCGGCACGACACTGGCCCGCTGGCAGGAGTCAGCCAACTTTACCTACTGCCCCATAGGCGACCTCAAAGCACCAATAGCCAGCGGCACGACACCCACCGCGGGCATGATCGTCATGCCCTGTAGCGCATCGACGCTCGCCGCCATCGCTCACGGACTATCCACCAACCTGCTTCAGCGGGCCGCCGACGTGTGCCTCAAAGAGAGAAGAAGGCTGGTGATAGTGCCCCGGGAGACTCCTGTATCCACCATTCATCTGGAAAACATGCTCACCCTGTCCCGCTTGGGAGTCACCGTTCTGCCGCCGGAGCCTGCGTTCTACCTGCACCCCGCCTCGGTGGGAGACATCGTCGACTTCATAGTTGGCAGGGCCCTTGATGCACTTGGGCTGCCCGAATTCTTGGACGGACGCTTGCGCTACCAGAGGCGCAGCGAGTAGATGGTGAATACATGGTGCAGTTGAAGGGTGACGAGAAGGCCAGATATGTGGCGACCATGTTCGACCGCATTTCCAGCCGCTACGACCTGCTGAATACCGTGATGAGCGGTGGCATGCACCACCTGTGGCGACGACGTGCCGCCCGCCTGGCTACCCGGGAAGACCAGGGAGAAGCCCTGGACGTGGCTACAGGGACGGGTGATTTTGCCCTTGACCTGGCACTAATGCCTGGGATAGCAAGGGTGGTTGGCTTGGACTTTGCGCCCAAAATGTTGCCCCTCGCCTTGCAAAAAGCCCAGAGGCAAAGCCTGTCTCAACAAATAAACTGGATGCTGGGCGACGCACAGTCGCTGCCCTTCCCAGACGGCCACTTCCTGTGCGTGACCGTAGGCTTTGGCCTGCGCAATTTTTCTGACAAAGAAAAGGCGTTGAGAGAGATGACCCGTGTCGTGAGGCCGGGAGGGCGTGTGGTCATCCTGGACATTGTCCCTCTTCAGGGCAACGGTATTCTCCAGCGTCTACAGAGGGCCTACTTCAGGGGAGTCGTGCCCCGGCTTGGGACACTGGTAGCCGGAAACAATGAGGCATACAGGTACCTGCCCGACTCGGTTGATAGCTACCTCACCGCTCCGCAGTTGGTCGCGATGATGGAGGGCGTTGGCCTTCAGAGAGCACGATACGAGATGATGGGCCTGGGCACCGTGGCCCTGCATGTGGGTGAGAAGGGCTAAACTGCAGGAGCACCACTGAGACCATGACGTTGGCACTGGATTTTCGGGCGTTTCGCTGTTCCATTAATCTCTATAGCCGATCAGTAGCCTGTGCTGACGCTCACTGATCGGCCAGAGTGCATGTCAACCAACACCCGGTCTCCTAATGACTCTTGAAGTTGAACCTCAACGACGTCGAGGCAGTCTCCACTGCCTCGGAAGAGAGGAGTAGACGAGGAGACTACCTCAACCTGCACCTCTCGATTCGTCTCCCGTAATAGCGACAGTTCTGGGTTCCCGTTGCAGGAGTCGACAATGAGTGCGAGCCGATATGGTGAACGAAACTCCGCTTTGACGACTCTCACTTCACTACGCCAAGGGTCCCCAGCGAAGAATAACCAGGCCACGAAAACCGACAAGCCAATCACGACAATTGCGACAGGTAGACGCCTGGGACGGTCGCGCAAGAAACCTCGTGAACCGAAACTGTTAGCCACACGGTCTCCTTTGGTTGGCTTGGGCCTCGTAATCGCCTTCAATTGCTGTAGGCCAAACTTGATGATTTGCTCCTTGTGCGCAGGGAGCATGGGGCCTTGCTCACTCCATTCATGTCTCCGATGCTCAGCTGGTGGCAAGGAACATGCCTAAAGCCTCGTCGACGCGATCAATTAGGGAGAAAACGTCTCGGTCAAACGGCCATGGATCATACACCCAGCCTTGATGAATACCATATACTGTGCTGCCCCAGAACACAGGTCCACCGCTATCACCACCAGCAGCCAGACGCGCCCCCATTTGCACGAGATTGCACGCCCCATAGGCGCCGCAGACGTTGAGTTTCCTCACTTCCTGACAGTCCTTATAGCTCGTGCTGCCGTTTCTGCAAAGCGACTGTCCGACTACTGGCAATCCTTGACCAACCACATCGAGTTGGTTTACTTCAGTTGACGAAGTGTCGCCCGAGTAGAAGTCGTCAGGTTTGTCCTGAGATCCCGTGTGCCACTGGAAATCGCCGTGAGTCCCAATGTGCTGTGCCTGGAAAGTCAGACTCGAGCCGTCATCGGACTGAGAGTCGCCGCAGTGTCCAGCCGTTAAAATCCCTCTAGTATGCCCAGTTGAGTTCGTAACCACGAATCCGGAAGTGCAGCCAGAGATTGCTTCACCGCCCAGATGCCGAGTGCTGCTGTCGCCACCGGCAGGAACCGGGACAGGTGAGCGGACCACTGAGATCAAGATGCTGTCTAGAATGTTCCCTCTCGTCGCATCAATGAGGGTCTTCTCCGCGAAGAGCTGAAGTTCATTAAGCAGGGCGTCAGAGGCAGTGTCCTCTAGTACAACTAGCGTCGTTATCTTGCGTGTCGCGTAGTCATGAGAAGTGACGGCATAGCGGACTTCTGGCCTTTCGTACAGAGCGTAGTGGACTGCCTCGATCCCCATTTGGAGCTCCATCTCCGTAAAGCCCATATCGGTGCGCATGCTGACGGAAATGCGACTGTATATGTTGCCGAAACCGTCGATCATCTCGCGGGACGCTTCCGGAACGGCACCCTTAAACGCGATCCAGGCGTTGCCAGCATCTACGATCTCCGCACCAGAGAAGGCCTCGGGAGACGATTCGCGGATTTTCGAGACCGTCAAGGCAAAATCGTCGTTCCAGGCATACCGATCGATAGCAGCCTCAATGGATATGCCCAATTGGCTAGCGAGCGTCTGCAAGTCTTCTAACTCCCTGCCCTAATAAGCCCGCCGATTTCGGGAGGCAACTCCGATAGGAACTTACCCTCGACCTCAGGTTGGGAGGAGGCTGAGGCCAATCCACCCCAGATAGATGCAGCGATTAGGAATAGAATCACAACAGCCAAAGCCTCTCGCGAACCATAACGTTTTACGCCTCTCATTGATTTCCTCTCTCCTAATCTGGTTTCATGAATTATATATCTGGTTTTCGAAAAATGTAATCGGTGGAAACACGTAAGGGATAACTCGGAACAAGAAGGGGTACTGAAAGAGTTTTGTTAACCGCTCTAAACGCTTACTTTGAGCTAGTGAGGCAGATTTAGGGCATAATATCAACCAAGGTTTCCGGACCATACGAGCGGACAAGCTTCACCCTCGGCCAACCTCACCTTCCCCCATTCATCCCTCCCTGCTATACTCGCCTTGGACTCCCTACTCTGTGGAGAAACATCGCACAGTACCAGGCAACTCTCTCCCCCGTTGCGGAGGCGAGTCAGAAAAGGGGTTAGACCATGAACAGGCAACCAGAATTCAATCAAACATGTTCCTGCCTGGCTGCTCCAATCCTATACCTGGAATAAAAATCACTTTTTCAGATCAATCAATCCAGCCTCAAATCAATCAAAAACAATCAACTGGCAGTAGGTAATGACCACCACCGAAACCCTCCGTGACAAGTACGCCCACCTGTGGGAAAAACTGTTTCACCACCCCTTCGTGGAAGGCATCGGCTCAGGGCAGCTTCCCCTGGAAAAGTTCCAGTTTTATGTGAAGCAGGATTATTTTTATCTTATCCAGTACAGCAGGGTGCTTGCCTTGGCGGCGGCAAAGGCTCCTGACCTGGCGAACGTAAGCCGTTTGGCCGACCTGCTCAAGGAGACACTGGATACGGAGATGTCTCTCCACCGCGACTTCTGTCTGAAGTTTGGTGTGTCATCCAGCGAGCTGGAGAGCACTCGTCCCGCACCCATCACCCTGGCATACACCGATTACCTGCTCCGTGTGGCCTACGAGGGCACCATAACCGACGTTGTTGCGACCCTGTTGCCCTGCCAGTGGGGATACAGTGAGACGGGCCTTTATCTGTCCAGGACCTGCGACGCCTCTGAGAGGAACCGGTATGCGGAATGGATTTTCATGTACTCATCGAAGGAGTTCACGGCCTTCGTGGGATGGCTGCGGGAGTTACTGGACGACCTTACCGTCCGGGCCGATCAGAGGGAGATGCAGCGTCTGTCAGACCAGTTCCTGACGGCAACCCGCTACGAGTTCCTCTTCTGGGAGATGGCCTACAACCTTCAGGACTGGCCCATATAGCAGGGCTCGCCCTGCACCCACATTTCAGGCTACCGTAGCGTTGTGAAGATAACCGAGAGGACGGCTATCACCAAAATGGTGAATGCCGCCGCCGTGAGAAATCCAGCGACATTCGGCTCTCCACTCCTGCTGGTTCCCATTTCCGTCAGGTCTTCCACGGTTACGCTGGAATCTCGAAGATATTCCGGGGAATCCGTTCCCCTAATGAACTCGATGGCCTTCTGTCGGTCTCGAGCGAAGACGTATAGACCGTTGGGCAAATAGGAGTTGCCGCCCAACGCTCCCGACCCTGCTCCAAGGCTCTTCAACACGCATGGAATGCCCTCGCCCTGTAGCCGTTGCTGCCATAGCCTAGCCAGAGGCTCGTTCTCGAAGATGGCGACACGAACCTGCTCTATTCCGTAGTCCACACTCATGTTGACGGTTTTCTGAAAACCAGTTGCTAATGGGCCGTGTTCTTGGGAGTGCGGCCCCGTGAGGCGCACCAGTCCTCGTAGGATGGCACTTCCTCGTTCACCACATACAGGAAGTGGTATGCGCCCATGTCGCCAAGGAAACGGAACTGCTTTCTCAGGTCTGACACCGTCTTCTCGAAATCACCGTGGGAGCGGAGGTAGCCCTGGAAGCTCCCGTGACGCTCGGCTAGAGCCACCATTTGACGAGCGTTCTCGACGATGGCTTCAAGCTTGCGGCGGTTTCTGATAACCCGACGGTCGTTGGTCAGTTCATCCAGCTCTTTTTCGGCGAAGGCGGCTACCACTGCGGGTTCAAAACCGTGAAATGCCTGCCTGATCTCGGGCCACTTGGATTCTACAACCTTCCATGATATGCCTGTCTGGAATACCGATTTGCTCATCATGTCCAGGTAGTCGGCGAGGCTACTTGGCTTAATCCTCTCTGGTTCCTGCATTGATACCTCCATGATGGCCTATACTTGGATTGGCAATCTACGTCCGGTGGAAGCGGTTAGGATGTTATAAGGTTGTCCAGTTCCTCCGCGATGCTTTGGAGTTGTATCTCTCGCTGCTCGCCCTGGGTCATGTCGCGGAGGACCACAGAGCCATTCTTAATTTCGTCGTCTCCAAGGATCAGCGCATAGGGTATGCCAAGAGAGTTGGCGTAGCGCATCTGGGCTTTCAGACTGCGACCAGCCGGGGCCAGAATGGTCGCTATCCCCTTGCTCCGTAGTTGAGATGCCAGGGATATGGCTGTTTCCTTGGCATCATCGCCCAGGTATGCCACGATGGCCTTTACAAAATACTCATCCGGCACCGGCACCTCTTGGCGTTTGAGATTGAGCACCATGCGCTCCATGCCCGCGGCAAAGCCTATGCCTGGCGTGGGAGGTCCGTCCAACTCCTGAATAAGACCGTCGTAACGACCTCCGGCACAGAGGGCGCTCTGTCCCCCCTCTTCGGCGGGGTGGATCTCAAAGACCGTTCGAGTGTAGTAGTCCAGGCCCCGTACCAGCCTTGGCTCCACTCTAAAGGGGACATCCAGTTTTTGGAGGTAGCCTAATAGCTTCTTCCAGTGGTCCCGGCACTCGGGGCAGAGGTGGTCCACCGTTTGCGGTGCCTCTTGCGCCATGATTATGCAGGTTGGCTGTTTGCAGTCCAGCAGACGCAGCGGGCTGCGTTCCAGCCTCTCCTTGCAGTCCTGACAGAGGCGCTCTGCCAGAGGTTTGTAGTAGTCTTTGAGATGCTCCAGGTAGGCTGGTCTGCACTGGGGATCGCCTATGCTGTTGACGAGCAGGGTGAGGTCCGTGAGCCCCAGGCCATTCATAAGCTGCCATGCCATCTCCACCACCTCGGCGTCCACGGAAGGGTCGCCGTCTCCCAGTGCCTCCACGCCAAACTGATGGTGTTGACGGAACCGCCCTGCCTGGGGACGCTCGTAGCGAAAAGCGGGCGAGAAGTAGTACAGGCGCACCGGCTGGGGCAGGTTGCGCATGCCGTGTTCCAGATAGGCGCGGCAGGCAGGAGCCGTACCCTCGGGACGGAGGGTCAGAGAATCGCCCCCCCGGTCATCAAAGGAGTACATCTCCTTCTCCACAATATCGGTGCCCTGGCCCACGCCACGCACAAACAGACCGGTGTTCTCGAACACAGGGGTTTCAAGGCGACCATAGCCATAACGTTGTGCCACGGCCCTGGCTCCGGCCTCCAGATAGTGCCAGTACCTCTGCTCTTCCGGCAGAATGTCTGCCGTGCCTCTAGGAGCGCGGTACAAGATGGGCCTCCTCTTACTGATTTGCCTATGGTTTACGGAGAAGGATAGCCTACGGCAATGGGTTTGCCAAGGAGTGAGATGATCTAGACGGCACTATAAATGCTAATGACGTAGGAATGAGCCGTTCAATATCCCTTTACAAAATGTGCATACTTGCTGGCATTGCGTATCACGGGTTAAGATGGTACGGGCCTGATGTGTACAACTGGGAAAATCTTTCCCCGAGAGTCGTTTCTATAGCGCGCTTGTAGCTCAGTTGGATAGAGCGCAGCCCTGCGAAGGCTGAGGTCGTGGGTTCAAGTCCCACCAAGCGCACCACTCCCAGTAAATTTTGGTTTATTGCTCAGTTGGGTAGCATATCTACCTCACACGGCCTCACGCATGTCCCTCTTCTGATGCTGGAGCAAGAGCAGACTTGCCCAGCCTTCCTTGGTGGCTGTATACTCTGATGTGATTGGGCGTAAACTTGTACCGCGCGAGCGCACCGCTATTTGTTCGATTGTGTGCTCGTTTGCCGGTGCGTATTAAGGCTTGTTCAGCTTTATGGTCTGAGCGGAAACACGAAGTGGGCGGTTAGCTCAGTTGGTTAGAGCGCTTGCTTCACACGCAAGAGGTCAGAGGTTCGAGTCCTCTACTGCCCACCATAAACAGGGCAAATGGATAGTGCTACAAGCCCAAATTAGCCGAAGTGGCGGAACGGCAGACGCGCTGCGTTCAGGGCGCAGTGTCCCTTGCGGACGTGGGAGTTCGAATCTCCCCTTCGGCACCACCATCTTTTTACCCCCTGTTTTCGTATCTGAAATGGCCCTGGGAATCATGTCCCAGGGCCTTTGTGCTAACATTTCGCTAACGAGGCTGTTCATTCACCATCAACGGGCCTATGCCGCATGGCCTCAGCGAAGGCGTTAGCCTGTTCCTTGCCACTTCCTGGGAGCATGTGCCCGTACAGGTCAGCCGTAGTGCTGATTGAGGCGTGGCCTAGTCGCCGGCTCACAGCAAAGAGGCTTTGCTTCTGTTGGAATAGAACTGAGGCGTGGAAATGGCGCAAAGCGTGGAGCTTCACATGGCCTGCGCCACATTGCCTGGCAAGGGACTGAAAGGCCCGCGTTACCTGCATTGGGTTGATTGGCTCCCCCAGAGTGTTGGCGAACACTAGGCCATTGTCTGCGTAGGCACCCTCTGCATGCACTCTCTCTAGAAGTTGCTCTCCCTGGTGGGCTTGAAGTACTTCAACGGTACGCTGGTCCAGGTCAATCACGCGTCGCCCGTTGGTTGTCTTAGGCGGGCCGAATACTAGCCCTTCTCGGCTCCTGCCCAGGGAACGCACAATAGAAATCGTGCCATCGGTCAAGTTTACATGCTGCCAGTCGAGGCCCAGGATTTCGCCCCGTCTTGCCCCTGTGTAGGCCAGAAGGTGAAGGGCAGCGAACAAGGGGTGTCCCGATTCTTCTGCGCAAGCCAGGATACCCGCGACGGATTTGATCTCCGGTGGTATTATCTCGGAACGTTCAACCCGCGGCGGCGTGGTGGCGTCTACAGCGTTGCGGCTCAGTAGCTCTTGCTGAATAGCGGCCTTCAATGCACCGTGTAGGACAGTCCTGCAAAGGTCAACGCCGGCGGGTGCCATGCCCTGCCCAATGAGAAGGGCCAGCAGGTCCTTGACGTGGGAAGGGGCCAGGGCTGCAAGCCGGATATGTCCGATGTGGGGGATAAGGTGTCTTTGCACTATCCCGGAGTATCTGTCATGCGTCTTTGTGGCCCTGTAGGGCTTTATGTCCTGTACGAGCCATTGGGCAAGCCAGTCGCGCACCGTGAGCTTGCCTTTAGGAATGGAAAGGCCGGTGTCCACTTGGCGGAGAAGCTCGGTCAAGCGTTCCTCTGCGGCTTTCTTTGTGCCCTTCACGCTCACCCATTGCTGCTTACGCTTCTGGGTAGTAGGGTCTCTGCCCATGTCCAAGACTAT
>JAQBZZ010000005.1 GCA_027622595.1 Chloroflexota bacterium | reverse complement strand
CTACCACCCCAAAATCTCTCGGGTTTATTAGGCCTCAAAAAGTGTCCAAAATCGCTGACGTCTTACAATCAGGACTAGAGAGCCTATCTTCGGATAAAGGCTTGACACCCTCTGCTCCCACAGAGACCTGACAATCAGCATGTGCGCTTCTCGCCGTAACCTTGGTAACACTGTGCCATCGGGTTGAATCTCAAAATTGGCGCTGAAGAACACCTCCAAATGTTCTCCCCACATTGCGCCTCTTCCGCTTATCCTGGCCCGCTCAAGAGACGCCTCCCAATCAAGGCGCATGGCCGCAAAGTCCGGAGGAGTCAGCGCCCTTTCCGTTTCCTCCCAGGTTGCCCCCACAGCAGCCGAAGGCTCAATGGTGCCACCGTCGATGCACACGAGGCCTGCAAGTAGGCCCGGATAGTCCGCAGCGACCTGCATCCCGACGTTGCCTCCCCAGGAATGACCAACAAGGATTGGCCTGTTAAGTCCCAGGCTGTCTACAAATGATGCGACATCGGCAGCTACCGTCGGGAAGTCATACCCGCTGTCCGGTTTGGCACTGGCCCCGTGGCCTCTTTGGTCCAGAGCCAGCACTCGGAAATTCTCCGCAAGGTATGGAGCTGCCAGTTCCCAGAAACGGGCGTTTGAGGCAAAACCGTGAAGCAGCAGCAAGTCCCGCCCACGGCCGCCATAGTCAACATAGTGGAATGAGAGTCCATGTATATCCACGTCGAAATCTTCCGTCGGTCTATTAACGATGTTTCACCCCCAAATATCCTATCAGAGAGATGCACGAGGCTCAATTGCTTCCTATATACTATTTCGTCTTCCCAGGATTATCAGGGCCTCTTGACAAAACTAGTACGCCTGTTCTATTCTAGTTGTGATTTAAGGAGGTAACAATCATGGTCTTGAGCACAGCACCCCAATCCGCGAACCCGCTAGCACGGTCTACTGCCACCAATGACCCGATAACCATCAGGCTTCATGGACGTTGGGATGACGTTAAGGCGGTCGTGAACCACTGGCACATCGAAGTAGAGTGGAGGCAGGCCGTCAAGCTGGTTCGCGACGAATGCGGCGTGGACGGAATGCTCAGTGTGAGGGGCTGAACAACATATGACTACCATTTCCATAGCCGTATCAGACGATGTCATGGTATCACCCACGATTCCAATGTGTCCAATGGACATCAATGCCAATCAGTACAACGTTCCGATGTCCGTGAATATCCGGGGCGAACGCATTGAAGTGAGGTCGGTGGTAGACAGGTGGCTCATAGAAAACCGGTGGGACTCGGGGCAGCCTGCCAGACTGATGTACTATGAGTGCCTGATGAGCAAGGGGTTGAGGATTACCGTGTATCAGGACATGGATTCCAACCGGTGGTACTGGTAGGACTGGACGACCCTGCGCAGTCCCCTCTTTTATAGCCGTAGGTCTGTACCAGCCCCCAGAGCGTTGGCTAGTCGATTTACTGTGCTATAGTAGTGTCCATCTACCTTTGGACGAGGACTCAGTGCGCTTAGATATCATTCCAGTTTTAAAAGCCCACCCAACGATTCTTCTCCTCTCTGTTTCCACAGCATTACTTACCTCAGGCCAGGGCATGGTGGCACCCATCCTCCCCCTATACGCCGATGCGCTTGGGGTCTCCACCGCAACTATCGGGTTGGTCATTAGCGCCTTCGGCCTGGCGCGGCTCATGACCAACATGCCGGCGGCGATTCTTTCGGAGCGTTTCGGACGCAGGTTGCCCCTGGTTGGAGGGCCGCTTGTGGCCGCCGCAGGAAACGCTCTAGCCGGGACCGCAGACTCTCTGGAACTCCTTTTGGTCTTCAGATTCATTTCCGGTGTTGGCTCTGCGGCATTTATCACGGGAGCAGTGATTTACATTGGCGATATAAGTACGCCTGCAAACCGTGGACGATTGATGAGCATCTACCAGGGCAGCTTTGCCTTGGGCATATCTTTGGGGCCCGCGATGGGCGGCATAATCGCCGAGGTGTTGGGACTACGCGCGCCCTTCTTCGTGGTCGGTGTGCTATCTCTACTCAGTGGAATATGGGCATTCTTCAAGGTGCCTGAATCACGACCACAGGGAGAAGATGCCCAACCTGCGTCCAATATGGCCGCTCAAACAGGGCAGCCGAATGCTTCCACCGATGTGACACGGCCCCGGTCGAAATACTCCTTCCTGCTCTCAAAGAGCTTCATTCTCATTGCGCTGGTGTTCTTTATCACATTCTTTACCCGTGGTGGCGCCCAGTTCACCCTCCTACCGCTCAAGGCTGCACACGACCTCAATCTATCGCCCGGTCAGATTGGTGCCATTTTCACGATTCCACCGGTGATCGGCTTCATACTCCTGCCGTTTGCAGGCTCAATCTCTGATCGCTACGGGAGAAAGAAGACAATCGTACCCGGCCTTCTGATCGTAGCTGTTGCACTTCTGGTATTGGGAGTCAGCCCCAATATCATTTTTTATGTAATCGGCATGTCGCTATACGGTTTTGGAAACGGTATCGAGGGACCAACGCCGGTCGCGTACGTAGCGGACATCAGTCCTCGAGCCCGTCAGGGGATAGCACAGGGAACGGCGCGTTCTATTGGAGACCTAGCGATTCTTACCGCACCGCCAGTCATGGGTCTGGCGGCTGACCTGTACGGCGCCACATCTGCCCTCGTTGCAAATGGAGTGGTTGCAGCACTCCTGGGTGTCGTATTCCTTGTGTTTGCCAGGGAGTCCGTGGTCTCACCCCTTGCCGCGAGAGGGGGCACCCAAGATGCAGCAGCCGGTAGCTCAGAGGAGACACACCATGACCCAAGATGACCCTGGGTTGAATCTTGAAGTTACCACAGTTTACGAACGAGTGGGCGGCAATGCGTTCTTTGTGGAGCTTGTGGAGCAATTCTATCGTTTGGTAGAGGTTGACCCGGTACTGCGGCCACTCTATCCCCAGGACCTGAAGCCGGGCAAAGCACATCTGGCCGCGTTCCTTGCACAGTACGGGGGGGGACCCCCGCAATACTCACTTGACAGGGGCCACCCCCGGCTCCGCCAGCGCCATATGCCGTTTCCCATCGGCCAGACAGAGAGGGACGCCTGGGTTGTCCACATGATTTCCGCGTTGCAATCCATGGATGTTTCTGCTGATGTGGCCGCGGTGATGACGGACTACTTTGAGCGTACCGCCACGCTGATGATGAACAGTTGACCGGCAAATCCCAGCCGGGTGCGGCTTTGCCTAAAAATCGCCACTGAGCATGTCACCCTGAGTCCGCCGCAGGCGGGCGAAGGGTTTGGGGCAGCGGGGCTACCCTGAGACACGTCGAAGGCCCACCCCAGATTCTTCGTTATCCGCCGTAGGCGGACTTCCTCAGAATGACATCTTATGCAAATCATAGCAGGGTACTAGCTTTGAGGTGCCGCTGAGCATAACTCCCTAGCCATCAGGGCTTAAACGGTGACCATGCGAGCGGAAGTTTTCATGCAGGTAGAAGAGAAGTTATCCCCTCTTCAAGGTCTATCTCAAGGGCATTGACTACCAGGCAGAGCATCGCGTAATAGCCGATTGTCACAACCATGTCGACGGCTCCCCGTTGCCCCAACAGGTGCTCGACAGCACTATACGTCGCATCTCGAACTCGCTTGTCCTCTAAGAGTTCTCGCGTGAACTGGATGAATACGCCCTCCTTGGGCGGCAGCCGCCGCGGCGAGCCTCCATCCCTAATCGCTTCGACCACTTCTTCTCTCACACCGGCTTGCTTGGCGGATTCGCAATGATGCGTCCATATATACTGACACTCCAGGAATCTCGCGGTGGTTAACGTGATGATCTCTCTAACCTCAGCGGATATCGTAGGCGACACATAGCCGAGCTGTTCGCCAAGCATGGACACTCTGGATGCGGTGTCAGGGCTGTTGAGAAGGGCGGCGAATGGTCTGGCCACATGCCCTCTATGGGCGGCTATCTGGTCATGTATCCCCTGTTTATCCGGGGGCAGATCCTCTTTGTTCAGAAGGGGCACTCTAGGCATTACGATCCTCCTCTAGGAATTTTTCGTAAGGCCAGTTTACACCGAGAGCAGCACGTCTGTGTCGAGTCCACGATGGAAACCCACTCAGCTTGTGGCGTTGACCTTCGGTCGATAGCAATTCACTAACGCCGCGGAGGAGGAGATTCCAGTTCGGCCCTGATCTCCTCACAAATCATGGTGTTGTTCTGAACACACGGCGTTCCATCATCACCATTGCCAATTAAAGCAAGGGCTCTCGTGTATTTGACCCACTCCCCATTGGCGTCTTGCCATACCTCTCCAATGTTGCCCGTCCATTCCACAGACCTACCTAGAATCAGCTCCTGCGTAGCAATGGACTTAGCCAATGCATCATATGCTTCCTCGTCTGTTATGCCCTCTTGGACAGCAGACCTGATGCTGGTGTAGCTATGCATATGGGAGTGATTCACGGCAGAGTCCTCCCTTCGCAGTCATATTCTCATCAATCAGATTGGTAGGTGTGTTGATTGTAACCCAGATGGGAAATTCTTCCCATGCCGACTGGTTCAAATGGGTCATTCCAGTTGCAGTCTACGGCACCTACTATGAAGCCATATAGCAAGAGGCAGTACTACACCTGCAAAGAAAGGACGGTTGATCAAATGAGGAAGCTAATTGAGATGGTGAAGAAACTCTGGACGAGCCACGAGGAATAGAGGGGAACCAACCCTGATTGAGGTTCTGCGCATGTATGAAGTGTGCTACACACCCTTCGCCCACGCGGCCGGTAGCACCATGAATTCGCAGGTCGGAAGACGCATCCTGTCGTTCTCATGTGCAGTCTCGTCAATGAGGACGCGCTTGATGTGAGGATTTCGCTAAAAGAAGATTGCTCCAGCCGTGCGAGGCACCTGTAATTATGCCTGGCGGAGATAGGTCTAGATCAAACACTCTCCTCCAATATTGCCCTGCCGACTGATTCATTCTTTGGATTCTGAAGGCGCTATATCCACCGTCACGGCTATCACCAATGTCCTACCACTGTCATCTTCGATCACGGCTCTGGCAACTTCAGTGCAAACTAAGCCAGCATTGGAACATGAGTTCCCAGGGTGCCTCTGTTCTACCTGATCGTTGCCTTACTCATATTCGACCACCTCGGTTTCCTGATCCATACCCAAGAGTCCGGCATGACCGCTGTTCTCATTGACGCTTGGGTAGGATTCAAGGTCCGTCGAGTGCGGGGTAAGTAAAGAAAATCCTTTTCGAGTTACTCTCTGAGGCTATTCACAGACCTGAAGTGTCAGACTCCCTTCTAGAGCAGTGGGCTGTTGCGCCCTCGGCATTTCCCTGCTCGGTGCACAGCCACAACAAAAGCCTGTTACAATCGTAGAGGCACAGGTCTGGTCTCAGCGACAGCCATGAAGCCGCACAATTTTTCCTGGGAAGAGATGGAAGCTGGCTATTTCCCTGCATGTACCTACTCTGTCTACCAAGGCAGACGGCTTACCAGTGGGCTACCCTGGAAGGTTGGTCGGAACAACAAAATACGCCTGTGGTAGCCGATAGAAATACAAATGATGCCACGTAGGATGGGCTGATCATGGATACTCACACCACAATGGTATGCCGGGTATGACCGCACTAGGTATGACCACGGAGGAAGCGCAAGCGTCCACGACCACAACGCTGTCCCCGGTGCACGTCGCGGCGATCGCCGGAGAGTTGGGTCTGCCTGCCTGGAAGGTGCTGGCAACCGCATCTCTGCTTGAGACGGGAGCGGCACTAGCGTTCGTCGCCCGCTACCGTAAGGAGGCGACGGGGTCGCTTGACGAAGTCGCCATCGCTGCTATCCGCGATGGCATGGAGCGCCTGCGAGCGCTTGAGAAGAGGCGCGAGGCGATCCTGACGTCGTTGCAAGAAAGAGAGCTGTTGTCTGAAGAGTTACGGGCACATCTATCGGCAGCAGACACCCTGACGGCCCTGGAGGACGCCTATCTTCCCTATCGACCAAAGCGCCGGACGCGAGCGAGCATCGCCCGAGAGAAGGGGTTGACGCCACTGGCACAGACTCTATGGACACAGGGGGCTTCAATCAACCCCACAGAGGCAGCGGCGGCCTATGTGAACCACGGCAATGGCGTTGAGGATGAAGCCGCGGCGCTGGCAGGTTCGCGGGACATCATGGCGGAGTGGGTGAGTGAGGACGGCAGAGCGCGAATGGCGATGCGTGACCTGTTCATGACTGCCGGGATGGTCCGTTCCAGGGTGGTGAAGGGCAAGGAGGAGAAGGGGGCAAAGTTTCGCGACTACTTTGACTGGGAGGAGAGGGTAGCCGTTGCGCCGTCACATCGCATATTGGCGATGCTGAGAGGAGAGAAGGAAGAGTTCCTATCCCTTCATGTCTCGCCGCCGGATGACAAGGCGCTGGCCGTGCTTTACCGAGGGTTCGTGAAAGGCAGGAGTCCGGCGTCGGAACAGGTGCGTGAGGCGGTGGACGACGGCTACAAACGGCTGCTGGCGCCCTCAATGGAGACCGAGACCTGGAAGCTGCTCAAGGAACGGGCCGATGAGACGGCCATAACGGTGTTTGTAGGCAACCTGCGCAATCTGCTGCTGGCACCACTGCTCGGACAGAAGGCCGTGCTGGCCATCGACCCCGGCTTTCGGACCGGCTGCAAGGTTGTGTGCCTTGACCAGCAGGGAAAGCTACTCCACTCGGAAGCGGTCTTTCTACACCTTGGCGCTGAGCGCACGTCAAAAGAGGCCCAGAGAATTACCGCTCTGACCAAGCAATACAAGATTGAAGCCATAGCCATCGGCAATGGAACGGCAGGCAGGGAGACGGAGACCGTAATACGGGGGCTTGACCTTGGCAAACAGGTTCCTGTAGTGATGGTGAATGAGAGCGGGGCATCGGTGTATTCGGTATCGGCAGTCGCGCGGGAGGAGTTCCCTGACCAGGACGTGACGGTGCGGGGAGCGGTCTCCATCGGGCGGCGGCTGATGGACCCCCTGGCGGAGCTAGTGAAAATTGAGCCAAAGTCCATTGGCGTAGGTCAGTACCAGCACGACGTTGACCAAACCGCGCTGGTAAAACGGCTCAACGATGTGGCAGAGAGTTGTGTAAATGCTATGGGGGTAGAGGTGAACACCGCCAGCCGGCAGCTGCTGGCATACGTGTCCGGGCTTGGGCCGCAACTGGCCGGGGCCATCGTCGACTACAGGGACGCCAATGGGCCGTTCCACTCCCGGCAGGAACTGCATAAAGTGCCGCGGCTTGGGCCGAGGGCATTCGAGCAGGCGGCCGGATTCCTGCGGGTGAGGGAAGGCACCAATCCCCTTGATGCCACTGCCGTTCATCCGGAGAGGTATGCCGTGGTAGAGGCAATGGCGTCGTCGTTGGGCTGCACGGTCGCGGAGCTAATGGAGGACGCAGGGGCGAACGGCAAACTCGACGTGGAGCAGTTTGCCACCGACACGGTGGGGCTACCGACGCTAATGGACATCAAGGCGGAGCTGGCCAGCCCGGGCCGCGACCCGCGAGACCAGATCGAACCGTTCAGCTTCGCCGATGGAGTGGAGAAGGTATCAGACCTTGAGCCTGGCATGAAACTGCCTGGGGTTGTGACCAACGTGACGGCGTTCGGGGCCTTCGTTGACGTTGGTGTGCACCAGGACGGACTGGTGCACATCAGCCAGTTGTCCGACGACTACGTGAACGACCCTCATGAGGTGGTGAGGGTGAGCCAGCAGGTGATCGTGACAGTGCTGAACGTGGACATGGAACGAAACCGCATCTCCCTCTCGATGCGGAGCTAGCCCGGTTCCCTACCAGCGCCTCATTCCGGTAACAGGTCTATATCGTCATCCCAGGAAATGTAGGCCCTGTCTCTTGTCGCTCCAAGGCACGTACAGGAATATAGGAGAAACTCCACTCTCAGATGGCCCAGGACATGTTTCGCCTCTTTCAGGTTCTTTTCTGCCGAGTCCAGGTTCATCGGTGGATTGTATTTAATTGTATTTAAAGGAATACTCCAGGGCCGCCTCGTCTGATCTATTGCCCAGATTCATTGTTTCCGCCCTTTCCAATTACCTCCCTCTTTGATGATAAGATGGTTCATAGGGCGCCCAGACGTTGCTTATCCAACGTCGCGCTCGCTATATTCCAATCGGCAAAAATTATCTGGATAGTGTGAGGAGCAGCGTCGTTGATATATGGCGGTATTACAAATGTGCGTTCCATAGATGGCTGGATAGCGCCAATGAGAACAAGGAACGTCCTGTCGGGATTCAGAGTGACCGACAACAGAAATTCCCCTCTATTGACCATCTCGCGCGCTAAGTCTATGGGTTCGGTGGACTTCAATGCCCGAGCGGCCAGGAATATTGTGCATGTTCCTGTGCCCATGTCATCCTCAGACGAGAAATAGAGTTCACTCGACTCAATCTCAGGTGCAGAGCTTGGTATATCGATTCTCAGTTCACTCATGCTGGTTGCCGTCTCAGTTGGCAGATTGTAACGCGGCTTGTCATCAGGAAGGCTCCAAAGAGAATGGTCATCGGCAACCCCGGTATTGTGGCGGACACCAATCGTTTCATGGGACTGCCTCCCTCTCGCTAGTGGATCCGAAGTGTATCTGAAATGTACCAGGCGCCTGGAATTGTAGGTTCATCAGCGAAACAGGTCAATCCTGGGTACCTCAGGCATATTTGCGGCTACACAAAGATGTCCCCCATGCCGGAACAGTCCAACTTGTGCTTTCTGTTGGCTTCCCGCTAAAGATTACCCCATTGGATGCTTATATGGTAAAGTACCTATGGTTGGACAGAACATGAAGCCAATAATGCACCTCCACACAACCCGGCGTTGGGGATTACTATTCCTGGGATGTGTTTTGCTAATTCTGTTCGCTTCGGCTTGCGGACGTGAAGAACGTGAACTGGTGGTCCAACTTGTTGAAATTGATGGTTCTGCCCAGTCCGGGACCGCAACCCTGACGGCAATTGGCGACCAGACTCAGATCGTCATTCATGTCAATCCCGGCCCGCCTGACAACGATCCCCAACCACTTCATGTGCACTTTGGTAAGTGTGGCCCACGGCTCGGCGCTGTCGCCCATACCTTGGAAAACATGTCCGCGGGCGTGTCCACTACTACGTTGGATGCCACCATGGCCAGCCTCAGGAATGGCAACCAGGCCATCAACCTCCACCTGTCCGTTCCAGGAATCCGCACCTATACGGCCTGCGGCAACATACCTGAGCAATAGATTATTTATTCAAATATTCAAATTGCGTGTCCCTTTTCTTGCAGGGCACCCAAAACAATTTCGATTAAGAGCACACGTGCACAGGAATCCATCGTGATATAATCTCTCCTAAGGCCATGGGGAAGCCTATCGGCATTCAGCAACAGTACATTGGCTGGAGCCTCAAATGATAGGCTGGAAGGTGAACGGGAGGTAGAGTGGTTTAGACCTCTGCAAGATTCCCATTACTGCGTTACTTCCTGGCAGCAAGCTTTTTGGCTGTGGGAGCCGTCATGGCCCTGACGGCGTACCTGTTCGTGCAATTTACCAGGGAGAGTTTCGCCCGTGAATTGGAGTCCCAAAACAAGCAGCAGGCTGTGCATTTTTCTTCCATCTTCTACAGCGACGTTTGGTTACCCAGCAAGGAGCTAATTCCTGGCTCCCCCTTGCAAGACATCGATCCAACCCTGCTAGAGGTCTTCGCCCAAAAGACCTCTTTTGGCCTACCGATAGTCCAGATTAGCCTACTGGACATTAATGGGACTGTTCTGTACAGCACCGACCCCTCGACCGTTGGTGCATCAAGGGCGGTGCCAAGCGGATACCAGTGGACGTTACAACACTACCTACCATCCTCCTCTCTGGTGTGGGACCAGATGCTGACCGCCACGGACGAGACCGATCGCCTAATCGATGTGACGATCACCTATTCCCCGCTATCAGATGCAGGCCCCGCTTCTTTGATAGAGGGAGAGCCGCTCGGTGTTCTGGAGATCACTCGGGACATAACCGACAAACTTGCCGCAGCCGAAAGGACAAGCATCACGAATGCGCTCATCGGCTCCGGTTCCATGGGCGTTGCCCTCGTGGTATTGCTCTTCCTGATAGTGCTCAGGGCGGACAGAGTTATCGGTCGCGGGCACAGCCAGGCTGTTGAGGACCAGAGGCTGATGGCAGAGAGCAACCGCCGCTTGGAGGAAGCACTTGCGGAATTGAAGCAGACCCAACAAAGCCTGATCCAACAGGCAAGGTTGAGCGCGTTGGGACAGATGGCGAGCGGGATTGCCCACGATTTCAACAACGCGCTCGTACCAATTTTAGGCTTTACCGAACTGCTGCTCAGCCGACCAGAGAATTTGGCAGATGTAGAGAAAACAAGAAATTATCTCCAAATGATCAGCATGGGAGCAGAGGACGCGGCGCACGTAGTAAGCCGAATGAGGGAGTTCTATCGCAAGCGGGAAGAAAACGAGGAGTTTTCGCCGGTGGACCTGGAATCCATGGTATCCCAGGCTATAACTCTTACGCAGCCCAAGTGGAGAGACCAGGCACTCATGAGTGGGATTACCATCACTGTGGAGACAATGCTGGAGGAAGCCGGTCCAATATCCGGCAACGAGTCAGAGCTTCGCCAGGCCGTGGTCAACCTGATCCTCAACGCTGTGGATGCAATGCCCAAGGGCGGCACAATAACCCTCCGCACACGAAATCACGACGGGTATGGTGCCCTTGAGATAAGCGACACAGGCATTGGGATGACCGAGGAGGTCAGAATCCGGTGTATGGAGCCATTCTTCACCACCAAGGGCGTGGGAGGAACAGGGATGGGTCTGGCCATGGTTCACGGCATTGCCCAACGGCACGACGGATTCTTGGACATTGAGAGCGTTGAAGGTCAGGGAACAACCTTTAGCATAAGGCTGCCGATTGTCGCACAATCGCTACCAGGGCCGGATGGTGCAGACCGCAACGGAGAGAGCGGCCGCGTGCTCCGTATACTGGCCGTGGACGATGAACCCATGGCTCTTCAAGTGTTGAGTGAGTTCCTGGAAGGCGAGGGACACGTTGTGGAGACTGCGTCAAACGGGCGCGAAGGCCTGGAAGCATTCCGCCAGGGCAATTTCGATGTCGTCATCACCGACTGGGCCATGCCGGAGATGAGTGGAGACCAGCTGGCCGTCAGCATCAAGGATGAAGAGCCTGGGACTCCCGTCATCCTGCTATCCGGATTCGGAGATATCATCAAATCCTCTGGGGAGCTTCCCGCTGGTGTAAACATGGTTATGAGCAAACCAGCAAAATTAAACGATCTGCGACAAGCTATGACTACAATCCTCGCCAGGTATGGCAAACCACAGTAGCAGCAAGCCGCTTGGGACACCCTCATGCTCAGGTAGCCAGGACTCTGGCTGAAGCATTGGGGAAAAGTTAACTGCTACGTTTTCCCTTAGGACCCGTTTCAGGTAGTAGTCTGGCCGCAAGGACTGCGCTGAGAGGGAGTACTGCCAACACAGACATACTTGGCGTGTACGACCCCAACATGTCGGTGGTTACTCCCACAAATAATGGGGCGACGATGGTGGATAGGTTGCCGAAGGTCAGGGCTGCGGCTGTGATCATGGCCACCTTGTTCGACGAAACTCCTGGAAGCTCCATCGCAATGGTGAGCACGGTGGGCAGAAACAGCCAGAACGAGAGCCCCATAAGGAGGATAGCCCCGATGATCACAGGGGTACTATCGAAGTAGAAGGCCCCAAAGGCGCTCACAGGGAATAACAGGCCTGGAATCAGCAGCATCGGTCTGCGCAGTCCCAAGCGTGCAAGTAAGAATCCCGAGAGAATGTTCACCACTATCCCCATAAGCGGAGGAATTGCCAGGAGTGAGTTCCCTTGCCGGAGGGGCATGTCGAACTCCTCGTTGTAGTAGGTGGGTAGCCAGGAGCTGTAGCCGATGAACATGGCGAAGGGGCCGACGAGTGCAAGGGACAGCAGGAGGGTATTCCTCTCCTTCAGGACTCCCAGGACCGCCCTCATTGGCAATGCTTCAACAGGGGCTGTTCCAAGAGGTGGAGTGCGTCCCAGTAGAAGCCAGACAGTGGCTCCCAAGAGGGCGAAAAGCCCATAGATCGTGAATACCATGCGCCATTCAAGTGCGTCGGCCAGAGGCACGCTGATGAACATGGCCGTTGCAACCCCGGTGCCCTGCCCGGCTAGAAAAAGAGCATTCAAGATGGGACGCTCGTTTGGCCTGAACCACTGTACGATGACGCTGGAGGTGGCGGGGAAAAGTATGCCTCCTCCCATTCCAAAGACTACTCTGAGGGGTAGCAGAGCTGCAAAGTTGGGTGTCATCACGGCGAATGCACCAGCAGCCATGAGGAAGCTGCTTACGATGATGGCTTTCCTTGTGCCTATCCTGGCGGCAATCAGGCCACCAGGGATGAGAAAGACGGTGAAAGACAGGAACACCAGGACAAGGAGAAGGCTGACAAGCCCCCTGCTCAGGAGGTAGTCCTCCCTGATGAGAGGAAATAAGGGAGCCGGAGCAAACAGATTTAGCCCAATGGCAACGTGAAGAGGTAGAAGCGCTGCTCCGATAATCCAGCGATACGGGCTGGCCTCTTTGGGTTGTATGGCGGTTTCTTCTGATCTATCCACGCTTGTCCATCTACGTCTTCAATATCACCTATGCTGCTACTGCCGCGTCATCAAGTACCTATATTCGCTCACGGCCAGGTCGTGACGTTTTCACCGTGCGTATACGATGATTTGCCATATGCCTTGAGTCGAACGAAAGCGTTGTTGAAAACCCATGTCCGTCAAGATCGAGTTTACCTCTCTGGACGAATGCAGATAGCTGCGGAAGGGATTTCGCAACATGCGCATGACCAGCCCAGCCAACGTGCCAGCCACCCTCCAGCCCAGCTTTACCCACCACGTATCCCTGGGATAGACGACCCCATAGTACTTGCTGGCGAGGTTGCCGGACATTCCCACCAGCAATAGAGCGTCGTGATAGCAGCAGATTACCCTGTCCAGGGTCACAATATCAGCGGGTTTCAGGTCTTTCGCCAGGTCTACAAAGTTGCCGAACTGGTAAGACACCCGGTCGTCATGTCCCTGTCTTCGGGCTTCTTCCTTCGCTGCTTCAATATATGCCGACGATGCGTCGACCCCCACAGCAGTCGCAACACCAGCTTTCAGAAGCTCGTGTTGGATTGCTCCCACACCACCCCCGATGTCCAAAAGGCTCAGGCCATCTATCCCCTGCTCTTTGAGGGCCTCCAATAATGTCGCCGTCGATCGGTTTGGCCCTTTCCTTCTATACTGCTTCAGGTTCCTTGCGGCGGTTTTCCTATCAAATGTTTTTTCGATGCCCTGGCATTGGCAGCAATCCATAATGGCCTCCTGATGATCAGCCCATTCTACCACAAGTTCGAAAACACGGTTCTAGGGAGTATTTGCGCGCTCAGTAACTCCAGATGCCACAACACCCGTGTGGTACGGCGCAAGGGCGATGTACCCTTTAACGTGGCGGTTGTCTCTCTGGACGAGGACCCGGCCTTGCCAACCTACCGGGGACTACACCACACGAGGCTCTGCAAGGTGCTGCTGTGGAGCAACGGCGGGACAGAGAAGCCCGGGCCAAGAGTGTGCCGGTGAAGGTGAAGTCTTTCCTGGAGGACATCAAGGGCATGGACATCACCCACGCCAAGGCACTCTTACAGACGATCGTGAAGTCGGTATACATCTGGCGAGATGGTCAGATAGAGGTGGAGTTCAGGTAGCATGGAAGACAAGTTGGAGAAGTCGTTCAAGATGGCTGCCTGCACGCAGAAGCCATACGCAACAAGAGGTCAACGGCTGAGAGAGCGAGGGTGGAGGAGGAGCGGCTTCGCCGCTCCTCCTCCAGATGCCCACGGGGACGAACGGGGCTAAACACAGGGCGGAGAGCATGACCTAGATATTTCAGGTACATGACGCCCGAAATAATTCAGGACTGAATTAAAGCACATATCTCCTCCTCTCCTCAGCTGTGGGAGTGGGAGTGAGCGATTGATGAGCACTCACATAACCGGTAAACACTCCCACAGCTGAGTGTTTTACTGGAATTGGGGCACAACAGGGAACCCACAGTCGGGTCCATGACAGTATGAGCATTTGGCGTAGTCCGGTAGAGGCTGTTGATTGTGGTTGGAGCACCCAAGCAATTTTCTGTGATCTGTGGTATACTGCCCTTCAGTGGCAGTGTATGCGTCCCCACATCAGGTTCTTTGTAGCGTCCCCTGTGCCCTCTTCGGACCCTTAACCGGGTTCTTGCGTGTCCACCGGATTATCCAGAGCATTCCAGTTATCGGTGACCAGACTTTCGCCAACTACTGTAGAAAGGAGTTCACCGATGAATAACTACGAGGACAAGAACCTTACATGCCAGGACTGCGGGCAGTCGTTCACCTTCAGCGCGGATGATCAAGCGTATCACGCGACGAAGGGTTTCACCAACGAGCCCAAGCGCTGCGACTCCTGTCGTCAGACACGCCGCAACGAACGCGGTGGTGGTGAAAGCCAGGGCGCACGTGAGATGCATCCAGTGGTATGCGCCGAATGCGGCAAGAACACCACCGTTCCGTTCCAGCCCCGTGGCGACCGCCCTGTTTACTGCAGCGATTGCTTCAGCGAGCAGCGGACGTCCACACGGCCAAGCTGGTAATAGAGCAATAGAAACGGAGGGGGCGGCAATCGCCCCCCCGTACCAAGTGCCGGTGGGCAAGTACCACCGAGCAACAAGAGAGGAAATGAAATTGAGGATTTACGTAGGTAACTTTGGATTTGACACGAGAGAGCAGGAGCTACGAGAGGCTTTTGAAGCCCACGGCACGGTGCAAGAAGTTGCAATGATGCAGGACCGCGACACAGGCCGCTCCAAGGGCTTTGCCTTTGTTGAAATGCCAACCGGTGCGGAAGCCCAAGCGGCAATCGGCGCACTCAACGGCAAGGAGTTCGGCGGACGCAGCATAACGGTCAACGAGGCGCGACCTCGGCCGGAGCGCAGCAGCTTTGGTGGTGGCAGCGGCGGCAGCGGCGGTGGGTATGGAGGAAATAGTGGCGGTGGTGGCGGCGGTCGCGGCTCTCGCTGGTAGAAATGTGATGTGATGTTCGCCTGCGCACAGGTTGACTTGCCATAGGTGAGCCGTTTGTGCCGCAGGCGCCAGCACACCGTAGAGCGGCCCCAGAATAACGTTTGCCGTAATAACGTTCGTAGCACGTATGCCAGTCTCGTGATGGCGTGTCCCGATTGACTCAAGGTTCTACCCTTTCAGATCAGTCAAATGTCTAGCTATTCAAGGTTGGTGCCTGCATGAAAAAGTCTGGACCAGGCGGATATGTTGCCATATCAGGGTACGAGGAGACCGAAGAAGAACTCACTGAGTCATTGGTGAGTGCCCCCAAAATAGAGGAACTTCGAGAACTTGTGCCGAACGCTTTCTCAAATGTTGAGGGCGAACCCGAGGTGTCTCTCATTGACTCCCATTCCCAACTCGTCGCCGATGTAGATGTGGAAGAGGACGAGGAAGAAGATGAAGAGGAGCCGCGCTCCAAAGACGACACATCAGCCAATACCACCAGCGATGTGAAAAAACCTGCGAAGGCCAGTCTTTCAACCGAAGCCCTGGATGCTTTCGATGTGATAGATGACCCCGTACGAATGTATATGCGTGAAATAAGCAGGGTATCGCTATTGACCGCATCGGATGAGCGGCGTCTGGCTCAGTCAATAGAAAGCTGGAAGTATATAGAACGCTTGGAGAAGGAACTCGCTTCTCCTCAAGGCACGCCACCCAAGACCAGCGACATTGTGCTCCGGATGTTTACCGAATGCTCCAGGCTGGGATTCGTGGCGGAGGCCTTGGCCTGGAAGCACGAAATTCCGTCCCCAATGCCATTGCAGGAGATTGTCTCCAACCAGCAGTTCCGCGCGGCTGTTGACTCGCCAATAGACCACGAGAAAATGCAGACCGTAGCCAACTACGCGGGCAAGACTCTGGAAGAAATTGAGTCCGGCGTCATATGCCTATCGCTCAACAGCCGGCTCTTGCCACCCGGTGTACTGGACGTTGTCGATGAGAGTTGCACGCTTGACCAGTTGGACGCCATTTTGGGCGAAGGAGTCTTGAGCAGGCAGCTTGTTCCCTACGAGTTCAAGTCCAATATATACCTGGACAGGATGAAGGCCGAAGGCCTTGTGGCACAACAACACATGATTGAGGCTAACCTGCGACTGGTGGTCAGTGTGGCTAAGAAATACATAGGAAGAGGCATGGACCTGCTTGACCTTGTCCAGGAAGGTAATGCCGGCCTCATGAGAGCCGTGGAAAAATTCGCCTATCGCAAGGGGTTCAAGTTCTCTACATACGCCACATGGTGGATACGACAGGCCATCACCCGCGCCATAGCCGACCAGGCCAGGACCATACGGATTCCCGTCCACATGGTGGAGAGGGTCAACAAGCTCTGGCAGGCTACCCAGAGGCTGGTCCAGGAGTATGGGAGGGATCCCACCGACGAGGAAATCGGCTGGGAGATGGACATCCCACCACATAAGGTCCAGGAGATACGGAAAATATCCCAGGCGTCCATCTCTCTGGAGACTCCTATCGGTGAGGAGGGAGATTCTCACCTTGGCGACTTTATAGAGGACCATTCAGCCCTGGCGCCGGAGGACGCCACCAGCTTCCAACTCCTTAAGGAACAGATAAGCAAAACCCTGGACAGCCTGAACGATCGCGAAAAACGTGTCTTGCAGCTCAGGTTTGGCCTGGAGGATGGTCGCAGCCGTACCCTGGAAGAAGTGGGCCGGGGATTTGGTGTGACCCGGGAACGGATACGTCAGATAGAGGCCAAGGCCCTGCGGAAACTCCGGCACCCCAGGCATTCCGAGAAGCTCAAGGGCTATCTGACATAACGAAGGCACTCGATGCTTTCCAGATAAGGCGACTGTCTAAACAGCGCTGCCACTCACCAGGTAATAATGCCTTGCAACTTATCCATGAAGGAAGAGTTCGCTTTCCCGCGACACCAGTGTCGCATGGTTAGAAAGCTTTAGTTGCAATTTAGCTCCCAACATGTCACAATGTTGACCTAACACTTTACGGAGGAGGGACAAGCCATGTGTGACAGTTGCGGATGCGAAGCCGATAGCAAGCCGGCCCCAGTGCCACCTTACCCAAAGCGTTAAGAGTAGCCAAATCCCGATTTGGCTACGTTTACGAAATAGCACGTGATGACAACTCACCAGACTATCGGTCTGGTGAGTTGTTTACTACTATCCCTAATCTTTCTTCGCCCCTCGTGCGCCATCCAGCGAGGAGGTTATAATAAAACCACTTCGGCATTTTCATATACCTATCCCACCTCAAATCAGATAGATAGATACATGATGCCATGTTTTCCTGGTCATTGCCACCAGTCGCGCTGCTCCGGGGCGGCCACAGCTGTCAAATCCGGCAGTAACATGGAAATGCCAAATGAGCGCTGAATGGGAAACCGAAAAATAGAGGGTGAAAGACCATCTCAGCTCTCCAGCACCATACAGGAAATCGTCTCAGTATCATATGTGCAGCTTCAGAGTATAGCCGGGGAGCGTATGCATCGTAAATAACGTGACCAGGCAGACACGGGATGCTACGAAGTGCAGTTTGACTATCATACGGTGTTAACCTATGATTTCCGCGGCCTTCAAATCTGAATCGGAGGTGAAGTTTGTCCAAACAATCCCCGGTACCCGATGAATTGAGCAAGCCCTTTTGGGACGCCGCCAACGATGAGCGGTTGGTCATCCAGCACTGCACCGCTTGCAACAGGCTCATCCATCCTCCCAGGCCGGCGTGCGACCAGTGCGCCTCAGGGGCCAACCTGGAGTGGAAGCAGATGAGCGGACGTGGCAAGATATACAACTACGGCGTGGTCTACGACTGCCCCATCAGACTGCTCCAGGATAATCAGCCGTTCAACGTCGCTGTGGTCATGCTGGATGAGGATCAGGGTATCCAGATGTATTCCCACCTGACAGGTACTCCCGTGGACAAGGTCCCGGTGGGAGCCGCCGTAGAGGTGGTGTTCGAGGCGACCCCAAACGGCCAGAAGGTCCCAGAGTGGCGGGTCGTAGGATAGCTCTCATGTGTTTACGTGAGGGAAAGAAACTCACAGAAAGGCGTGAACAATGACAACACAGAATGCTCCAGATTCCATGTACAGGACCAGAGAGAAGCTGGGTGTTTGGGAGCACAGAGGCAAAGTGGCAGCCGTCGGCGTGGGGCACTCCCCGACCGCCCGACGCTGGGACGGAAAGCCTGAGACTACCGTCGGCGCTTTAGCCATCGACGCGCTCCGAAAAGCCATCGACGATGCAGGAGTCTCGCCGGACCAGATCGACGGTCTGGTAATGGATGCAACCACCACCACAGGGGCTCCCTGGCCTGCAGGCGACCCCCTACCCCAGGACGTCATCAACCACTTCAATCCCACAGATGACCCATTGGACGGTATAGCGAAGCTGAGCCCCGAATGGATCATCAAGAACATGCCGGAACTGAAGAACGTCAAGTTCACGATGTATGGCCCTGGATGCATGTCCAATGCCGTAGTCGTTGCCGCTCAGGCCGTTGGTGACGGCCTGACAAGCAACTGCCTGGTGCTCAAGGGGTGGCACAACTATTCGGGCCGGTACTACCAGGGAGGAGAGAACGCTCAGGACACTATCCCTGGTACACGGGCGATTAGCGGCCTGTGGGGCACCCCGGCATCGTACGGGACCGCCCTTCAGTTCGCCGAGTACTGCCGAAAGTACGGCAAGACCCACGATATGATGGCCCCGGCGATGATCCAGTGGAAAAAGAATGGCCTCAATTTCCCCGAGGGGTTCTGGTACCAGCACCGTCCCGAGGAGATGACACGCGAGGACTACGTGAACGCCCGGTGGGTAGCCAAACCGGCAAACCTCTACGACAACGACATACCGATAATGGTGGCCGGAGCCTACCTCTTCACGACTTCTGAGTTGGCCAAGGACATGAAGCAGAAGGCCGTCTACATCCTCAACCATGCATCCAGTAGAGGCAGGGCAAGGAGCCTCACTCCAACCCTGGATGAAATTCAGGAAGAGACCGCCCGCACGGGCAGGAAGCTCCTGGAGGGCGCAGGCATCACCGCAGACGACATCTCCTTTGAGAACATGTACGACGGCTTTGCCCTGTTCCACCAGTTCCACCTGGAGGGCCTTGGATTCCGCGGCATCAAGTTCGGCGAGGCGCTGGACTTCTACCAGACGGATATCAGCCCAGAGGGGCCAAACCCCATTTCACCCAGTGGCGGCAACGTCGGCAGCGGCCGCAGCCGTTTCTGGATGCACACCGACTGCATCCAGCAGCTTCAGGGGCGCGCAGGCGCAAGAGCCGTGACCGGAGTCAAGCCTGAGATCGGTGTCTCCGGAGGCCCCATGCCAATGGGCGGCAACTTCACCGTATGGAGCGCCACACCCGACTAGAAACAAGGGAAGCACTCGATCTAATTGTGCAACACCCCTTCGCTGGTTCAGAAGAACCAGCGAAGGGGTGTTTGTTATTTGGAACCCCCAGGGGGTCGTGAGTCATCTGCAATTGTTACAATACTTACAATAAATCGGTGGATATAACAGCGCCGATTATTTAGAGGATATACTTAATTAAAACCGTTGAATTCAAGAGCCGTAAGGAGCGCTGAATGACCGTTCGAAAAGTTGTCTGGGGAATATCGCTCCTACTGAACCTGGGACTCGCATGTAACCAGGGCTCGGTAGAACCCACGGTCATCGACGCGACAGAAACTCCTCAAGTATCAGCCACCTCATAGGCCATATCAGACCCACCGGTTGGGAGTAACGTCGGTAATGCCATACCGAATGGCGAAGATACCAAACGATCAACTCCCGGAGGCCAAGGCTGACGTGCTCATCGTGGGACATACCCATAGGCCAATGATCACATGGGTTGGCAACACACTCCTGGTCAATCCAGGTTCGCTTGGACAACCCAGAGACCCCAAGAAGTCCACCATACGCACCTACGCTATCCTGGACACCTCCAACTGGGAGGCCACCATCCACGGTTTCGAGCAGGCCCGCGACTAATTGAGCTGTGGCAATCAGCCAATACGGCTTATAAGGGCGTCCTCTTCGGAGAAGTCGTACTCACGTTGCTTGTCCAGGCCTTTGGATATAAACCACTCATAGGTCTGTTGCGTCGCGGTCTCAAAGGTGTAGAAGGGTTCGTATCCCAGGTGCTCACGCAGCTTCGCCATGCCGAAGACGGTGCTCTCATCCCAGCGGTGGATGTACGGGGCCAGCCGCTGAATCAATGGTCGCCGCGGCTCGGGTAATGCCTCGTCCATGATCTCAGCCGGTACGAAGACCTTCTGTGGCTCCACACCAACAGCCCTTGCGCAGGTGTCCACATAACCCTCGTCGCTGAAGTAGTCCCTGCCTGTGACGTTGTAGATCTCGCCGTATGTCCTTGGGTTGAGGGCCATCATTCGCAGAGCCCTGGCTTCGTCATCCACATGCCCAATCTGGCTCAATGTCGTGCCACGGCCAGGGATCAGTATCTTACGACCGTTTAATAGGCGGACGAACATCCTCTGCTCGCGGTCAAGAATCCCGTTATCCGGCCCGAAGACCATGGAGAAACGGGCCGCCGTGAAGGGAAAGTGGCGCTGCCTGTATGCCTTCGTCAGGAAATCCTCACAGATGAGCTTGTTGCGGCCGTAGTCGGACTGGCGGGAGGTGCTGTCCACGGGGAAGCCCTCGTTGATGGGAAGGATGTTGGTGGCAGCGTAGACAACGGTGGAACTGGCGAAGATGTAGTGGCCCGTCCGCCCCTCGATGATGTCCACCATGCTCTGCACGTCCTCCAGCACGTAGGCGCTGATATCGAAGACGACGTCGAACTCCTCAGGTCCAAGCACCTCTTTCAACTGCTTTGGGTCTTTCCTATCGGCATAGAGGCGTCGCACCTCCTTCGGCACCTGGGCCTCGGTGACACCCCTGTTGAGTATGGTGACGTTGTGTCCGTAACGCACCAGTTCCTGCACCAGATGCAGGCCATTGAACCTTGTGCCACCCATAACTAATGTTTTCATCTCTTACCTCCTATCCGAAAGCTCATTCGAGACAATTCCGCTCCTCTCAGCGATGGCTGCATTCGCCCGCACGTCATTGAATTCAGCGATGAACATAAGTTTACATAATGTCATTCCGAACACAGTACAGCGAAGTGAGGAATCTAGGGCCTACTATTCTTGTTAAAGGCATCTGTCTAAGATTCCTCGCCGCTCCGCTCCTCGGAATGACAACAGCTCTACGCCTTCAAAATCTTCCTATGCCGCAGAGCCCTCTCCTACGGAAGTATCAAGAGTCCTGGCCTTCTCTCCAGACCTCCATATCAGTTTTCGAAAAGCCTACGCCCTCAATATCTCCCTGTGCCACAGTACACGCTCCAACGGTGGACCATGCCATTTGCCCCCAATTAACAGGTTTTGCACGCAGCCCTATTCTAGCCCGCGAACATGCCGTAGTCGAGTGGGATTTTCAGATGGTAGGTGGTAAAACCCGTGTCATTCTGAGGGAGCACAGCGACCGAAGAATCTAAGGCGATATGCCATGTCCAGACGAAGGCTTTAGATTCCTCGCCCTTCTCAGAAGGACTCAGAATGACATTAGAGCCATACCATCACCTGATGTATCTGCATAAGGGTATAATCAGCAAATAGAATATGAATCAATTATTTTAAAAATGACAAAAACACAAAAGGTGGGTGCATGATTATCGTAGTCCCGGACGACATCCCAGGTATTGTTGCAGACTCAAATCTGGAGCAGGAACTCAGAGAGTTGGGGAAGTTGCGAGTGTACGACTCTCCGGCTGACACCGAAAGCCTATTGGTGGAGAGATTGGCCGGAGCCGACGTAGCCCTGACAATCGCCTCAAGCAATTTCACCGAGGCGGTACTAGGGGAATGCCCACAGCTAAAGCACATCGCATCCTTCGGCATCGGCGTCAACCATGTTGACTTGGATGCCTGTCGCAAGCGTGGTATCACCGTGACAAACACACCGGCGTATTCAGCAGCGATTGTAGCGGAGAAGGCCATCGCTCTGGCCCTGGCAGTGGCGCACAGGATACCCCGGTTCGATCGAGCCGTCAGGAATGGAGAATGGCCCCAGGAGGTCGTCGGCCAACTGCATGGGAAGATTCTTGGGGTCATTGGGACAGGCCCAATTGGGCAACGTGTGATAGTACTTGGAAAGAGCCTGGGAATGGAGGTCGTGGCCTGGACGCTGAACCCCTCTCTCCAGCGGGCCCGTGACTACCAGGTGGCCTTTGTATCCCTGGAGGAGCTGTTGTCCAGTGTCGACGTGGTATCGCTTCAGTTGCCCTTGAGTCCCTTGAGTGAAAACCTCATCGGACCACAGCAACTGGGACTCATGAAGCCGTCGGCAATACTGGTGAACGTTGGCCGTGGGGCGGTTGTGAACGAGGACGCCTTGGTGGATGCGCTGCAAAATGGTCGCATTGGAGGGGCGGGACTCGATGTCTTTGCAACGGAGCCATTGCCCCCTGGCCATCCTCTCAAGAACCTTGATAATGTAGTGCTGGCACCTCACAACGCCGCCAACACGCCAGAGGCCAATCGAGCGGGTCTCGCAATAGCCATACAGAATATCCGTGACTGGCAGAAGGGCACGCCCGGAAACCTAGTAGCCTGATGCCGGTGTCCCCTATCCCTTCTAGTCTGCCACGAACTTGATCGAGAGGGAGTTCACACAGTGACGGGTGTTCTTCTCGGTAAGGTACTCTCCCAGAAATACGTGACCAAGGTGGCCGCCGCAGTTGATGCACTCGATCTCGATTCGCATGCCGTCGGGGTCTGGTAAGCGCCTCACGGCTCCCGGTATCTCATCATCGAAGGCCGGCCAGCCGCAAAGGGCATCGAATTTGTCAGCCGACCTATAGAGTTCGGCATTGCACCGTCGGCAGATATATGTACCGGTCTCGTAAAAGTCGTCGTACTCCCCGGAAAAGGGCCTTTCAGTGCCCTTACCTTCTATGACAAAGCTCTCTTCTGGAGTGAGTGAATTGTATTTGTTACTCACGTTAATTCCTCCCATCGTGTTAAGGCCGTGGTATTACAAAAAACTATTCCGTGTACCGCTCCACCACTGAAGGACCCGCGCGCAACGGAGTCATATCCACACGGCCTTCCCTGGGGCGCTGGCTGTGGACGGTCAGGGCATCCTGGTCAGACCATTTCTCCATCAGCACAAAGTGGTCTGGCCTCTCGGTACTCTGCAATAGTTCGTATTGCAGACAACCCGGCTCCTCCCGCACGCCGGCGCAACGAGAAGTCATCTCAGCTGCCAGTTCCTCCCGCTTGCCTACCGCTGCCTCCATGTTTACAATCAGCCGGACTGTCATCAGACACCTCCAAAGTGTGTGTACCTGTTTCTGAAGAGATGAGCATGTCCCATCTCCAATGTACCAGTATCACCCATGCCCACTGGTCGTGGCAATACCGCTCTTGAATCTTAAATAAGGAATATATCTCGAGAAGACTATCGAACCGCTCCACGTACCCGCATGACCCAAATTCGACTATGACCACACCAGAGGACTCCTCCGCCTTTGTCCCCAGCAAAAGCCCGTTGCGTTGGCTGATGCTGGGCCTGGTGTGGCTGCTCTACGCCTCCTTCGGAATCACCTCAGGGACCATCGCGCCGCTGGTCGGCCCCATAGTTGATGACCTGGATATGACATACAGCCAGATGGGGCTGGTGCTTGGGGCCTGGCAACTGGTCTACATCGTGACCGCGTATCCCCTCGGCACTCTGATAGACCGTCTGGGGGTGCGACGGTCACTTGGCATCGGTGTCTTCGTGGTGTGGTTGTCGCTGGTGTTGAGGGGAGTGGCCGGCGACTTCCCAACGCTCTTCCTGGCGGTGGCACTGTTCGGCGTTGGCGGGCCAATCATCTCCATAGGAGCGCCAAAGGTGGTATCGCTATGGTTTGAGGGGAACGAAAGAGGCCTTGCCGCAGGCATATACACGACGGGCCCTGTGACGGGAATGGCCATCGCACTGGCCACTGCCGCCAGCGTGGTGATGCCCCTGACGGGGACGTGGCGCGGCATCTCACTTGTATACGGAGCCGTGGTACTGGTAATCATGTTGATGTGGTGGATATTCGCGCGAGACGTGCAATCCCAGCCTGGGGCTGTCGGGCAAACAGACAGCGAGTCCGTGTCTCTGATGAAGATGCTCCGCATCTTGCTGCGCATTCGGAACGTCCAGATCATAGTCGTTCTCGCGGTGGCGACGTTCCTGCTGAACCACGGACTCAATAACTGGCTTCCCACACTGCTCCAGGAGAGAGACATGACCATGTCGCAGGCCGGTTTCTGGACCGCGGCTTCCACGTTGGCCGGGGCCTTCGGGCTGCTCGTCATTCCGGCATTGGCGCGAAACGGCTATCGGGCCGTGACTATAGCCGTCCTGCTCCTGCTGGCTTCGGGTACAACGGTGGGGCTGGCCACGCTGAACGACACATCGTTGATAGGCGTCTTGATTCTATCAAGCATCGTAAGGGTTCCGATGATGCCAATTCTGACCCTGATATTGATGGAGACGCCCGGTGTCGGTGCGCTGCGCATGGGCGCGGCCGGCGGACTTTTCTTTGCTGCGGCGGAAATAGGGGGGTTCGGAGGGCCGTTCCTTTTGGGCATTCTCCGCGATGCTACGGACTCGCTGACATGGGGAGTGCTGTTCCTGGCCGTAATTTCGGCGGTGCTGGTCTTGACTCTGCCACTGATACGTGAGCACCGCAGATAATTTTTCGAAAACCAGGGTAGCCGCCAGGAGCCTTCCTAGGTCTGCTTTACGGGCGGTTTTGCCAGGAACATCAGCACGCCAGCAACCATCACCAGGCTTGCAAAGATCGTGAATATCAGCGTGTAGCTGTCAAGGAGATCAAAGGCAATAGAAGCAACAAACGGCCCTGAGGCATTAAAGACCATCTGGACAGGCCACACAATTCCCCTGATGGCTCCCACGTTATCCCGCCCGTAGAAGTCGGCGAAGATCACCTGTTGCAGTATGAACATGCCGCCGAAGGAAAGGCCGTAGTAGATGCCCCATACAATGGCCTGCCACGCCACATTCACGGTCAGCAAGCCGAAGTAGCCGATACTCATCATCACCAGGATGCCGACCAAGGTACGGCGGGCGGTGATGCGCTCCGACAGGAATCCAGTGACCAGCGACCCTATGCCGGCGCAGATGGAAAGCAGTGCCGCCGCCGCAACCGCATAGCCGTCGGAAATCCCCTTATCGGTCATGTAGGGAATCATGTGGAAGTTCAAGGCCGGGGCTGCCACAAACACCAGAGAGAAGGCGACCACGAGCAGATAAAAGGACGGATGTCTCAGCGCCTGTTCCCTGGTCATGGAAACTTCTTGCTTGGGCCTCTGCTCCGGGCGCGAGTTGTACCAATCCTCAAGACGTTGTGCTTCCTCAGGGTCGACCCCGTCTGGAAGCAGACCCATGTCCTCCGGCTTGCGCCGCATAAAAATCGCAACCGGAATCATCGAGACGGTCCACATCAGCAGGCCGGCGACAGCCGTCGCCAGCCGCCAGCTGCCCTGGGATACCAGGAGCTGCACGTACAGGGGCGTAACGGCGTTGCCTATCCTCTGTCCAAGGCCACCGAGTGCCACGGCGCGCCCTCGCTTTGCAATGAACCATTTGGGGACAACAACGCCAAGCGCAAGGGCAAGGACGCCCATGGTCAGGGCGCGACCTATGACCTGCAGCATGTAGAACTGCCACAACGCATTGATAAACGCCATCAGGATTAGCGTGCTTCCGAGGATTGCGAACGCGACGGTGAGAGTCCACCTCGCGCCGAGACGGTCGAGCATCGGCCCAACGACCATTGCCACAACGCCACCGACAAGGGTGCCCATAAGCGTTGCACCAGAGAAGACAGTGCGTGACCACCCGAACTCTTCGGTCATGGGCTTCAGGAACACGCCCAGGATCGGATAGGACTCAGCGCTTTGGGTGAACCCGCCCAGACTTATGACAACGACTATGACCCAGCCGTAATAGAATCTTGGCTTTTTGGCCTTTTGGGGAGCGGCTGTAGTTTCGTCAGGCATGTTTATTAGCTAAAATTCCTCACGTGGAAACACGCAGATTCAGGGAACAACGAGAGTCATCCTAGTCTCAATTACAAAGGCTTGTCAACTATCTCACCGCGCACTTATATCCTATCACCCAATGCCGTCTGGCCTGTGGCATGTACTTGTATCATACTGCCAGCCATGTAGAGGAGCATATCCAGTCGCAAACTCACTGAAGGCTAGATTACTCTCTGTTTTCATTGAGATATCAAAACCCAGTTGTTTGTCGAAAGTTGTCATGCCAGGATTCTGGCACCACCACGGATGAAAATCCGGTGCGAGTATGCTAACCTCTGGCACGGACGGCCGATACTCGAAGAGGTCGACCTAGCCTGGTGCTTAGAGCCCGAGCGAAAGTAAGACTCATGTGTCCGCAGGAACCACCGTCTGTCGCCACCGAGATGTCGGTGAGCACGCATAGTAGACTCTTAGTGATTAGGGCACATCATCGGCCGTCCAAACGTCTATTTTCATAGTAGGGCTGTTGGGTATAGTTGCGTTTCCGCTGACGCTGCTCATAGGTGGACTGCTGATACCGGAGACGAGTCCACGTCGCGCGGTACGAACCCCCAAGATCAGCGAAAAAGCCGGTTAAGTGAAGAACGGGGCCGATACCATTCTGCATCAGCCCCGTTCTGTCTTAACCTGGTGGCAACTAAACCATTGCCCGGTGAATTGCTATATACCCAGCTTCTGCCCCAGCAGCTCCCGCATTTCGCGGACAGTGTCCTTCTGCCATGCTGGAAAGCGTGCATTGACCCGCTCCCTGCGCGCCTCACGAACGGCCTGCTCATCCTGGCCGGCCATTTCAGTCTCCAGGGCCTTGGTTATCTCGGCCATTTCTTTATGTGCCAGCGCGGGCCGCTCGATCCATGTACCCAGGAACTCCTGGTCGGCGATGTAGAACACCACAGTCGGTATCGACCGGAACTCGCCCCTATTGAGAAACTCGTCCGCAATGTCCAGATTCAAGTCCCTTGGGAACACACGCATCTCCATTCCAGAAACCTCGGCAATACGCGCCACAACAGGCATGCCGCGGTAGACGTCAGGACACCAGTCCTCACCCAATACCATGACCTTGCAACCCTTTTCGACCGCCGCCTTGAAAAAGGCGCTGTCCTCGTCGGTGAGGGCGTCCTTGGCCGTGCCATCGTACTGCGCAAAACGGTCCTGGTTGACGTTGATCTGTGCTATGAAATCCGGGTACGTAAACCCTTGCTTGAACCTATCCGCTGTTACCGCCGTTGTCTTTTCAGTCATGATTACTCCCTTATTTTATACCTGCAATCCCACTGGACGATGGATGTCCGGCTAGCCTATGTAGCAGCCGATCCCCCCTTCAAAGCCTTCCTCTGTTCTTCCATCCTGGTATAGGATGATAGGAACAACGTCACCGTGGCTTCTTGCCTCTTCCATGATTTCCTGACTGAGGTCAGCCCGGCGTTCCTCAAATTGCACCCCCTCGGCGTTCCACTTGTTGAGCAACTTCACACATGCGTCACAGCCTTGAATGGTGTAGACGATAGGAATCGATACCATGTTTTTCACCTACTTTCCGGAGATTTGGCCTACCGAAAACTTGGCTTACCGGGGATTTGGGTGGTGCCACAGAAAACATTTCCGATAATTACATAATACAGGTTTGGAGGACTTTCTGCAAAGAGAAATCCGTTTGATGAGTACCTACTCCGAAGCGTCTTCAGTATCTGATGTGGCCGTTTCCTGCGGCATTTTGGGAGGCTTCAAGAAGAAGAACATCAAGCCGGCAAACAACATCATTCCCAGGGCTAACTGCCAGATGAGTGATTTGCTCGCACCAGCGTCCACCAAATATGCAGCGGCCGGGGCTCCCAATGCCCCAGCGGCGATCATCAGTGGCAAAGAGATTCCTCGAATGGCCCCCTGGGCCGTCCGTCCGTAGTAGGTGGGAATAATAAGGTTCTGAGCGGCGGCAAACGCTCCCGACCCCACTCCCCAGGTGACGTTGTGCAGGAAAACATAGCCTGCGTGGCTACCTCCCAGCAGGAGTGGGAGCATGGAGATTGCTCTCCAGATACCACCGATTACCGCCATAAACCTCACGGGGTATCGCTCCGCCAGAAACCCAAATAACAGCATGGCAAAGATAACCGTGAACGGGTCTGCGGCAACGCCAAAGGCGATGGCCTGGGAAGATACCCCAAGCTCATTCCAGTATGGGACTCGAAGGAAAAGTACGCCTGATGAACCGAACATGTATATGGTCAAGGCCATCAGGAAAAACCACAGCACCGGCGTACGCAGCGCTTGGCTCAGTGTCCAGCTCACCTCTTCCACTGCCCTCTCAGGTACGGTTGTAGGGTCGTCGGAAACAGTGCTACTCTGTATAGGGGCCCCATCGGGAAGTAGACCCAGGTCTTCTGGTCGACGGCGCATGAGAAAGCCGTAACTCGGAATAATGACCGCCCATATTGCCAGACCAAAGGTCACCCATGCCCACCGCCAACCCACGGTGTTGATAAGAAGCAGGGCTATAGGCACTCCAAGGGCCGTCCCCATGCCCAAACCCGTTGCGGCAATGGACGTAGTCCGGCCCCGCTTTACAACAAACCAGTTGGCAACCGGAACTATAGTAAGCAACTGTCCGCCAAAGGTGCCGAACCCCGATATTCCGCCTATAGCGAACAACGCGTATATCAGCCAGATATTGTGGGCAAAGTACAGGCTTATCAGAACCCCACCGGACAGGAATCCCCCAAAGAGTCCCAGCCATCTTGCCCCATAGTTGTCTATAAGACGTCCCATGAGTGGTGCCGCAAGTCCACCGGTCAACATTCGCACACTGATGGCCCATGCCATGCCGCTCAGGCTCAGGCCAAGCTCTTCCCTCATAGGGTCTATGAAGACAGAAAAGACCACAGGGTTCATGGTCGCGGCCACCATGTTGGCCAACCATCCAATTGCGACAATTACCCAGCCATAAAACATCCCGGATGGCAGGGGAATGGGAAGCTTTTGTGGAGTCACAGACTGGCTCATTTGTTCACTATACTCTTAACCGCCCCGGCACCATAATACAGACTCTCTTGAGCAAGGCATCTTGAATGCGGGTGCGTCAGCCCATCTTGCTAGACGAAAACCCACTGCCCTTCGTCAAATGCGCCACAGAATCCGTCGGTTAGCCGCTGACCCTCATGCATCTGTCACAATTAAGATAGCATGATTCTAACATCGGAACGGGATGAGTCAAGGACGAATCCGTAATTGAAATCCGCGGAGAAGTAGGGTTGCTCTTCTCCCTCAAGGAGGGATTACTCTAGGGACATCGCGCCACGGATGATGTATTATTAGACTGTACTTAGCTGTTTGGTTAGTACATATTCAGCAAAGTTTTTGTAACCGTAAGGAGACACATGGCAATACAGACGCTCAATATCAAAGACCAGGCAACCCAGGCAATGAAGCTGAGTCCAGCGCCCTTCATACCAGCAATGTCCTTCCCAATATCCAACGAGACGGGATTGGACATAAAGGTGACTATAGACGGCAAGAATATCCGGATTCAAAAGCAGTAGAGACAGAGACAACACTGCCCGGACATGCCAAAGTTCATAGTGCTGGCGGCCATGAAGGGGGACTTTCTCGCACACGGAGGCAACGTGTATGAGAACTTTCAAATGATGGGTTACGTGGATTCAAGCGAACCCCTAGAAGCCGTGCGGTCCTTCTTCGATGATCCACAGTTTCCCATTGATTGGCGGGACGTCAGATATATGTGGGCGGAGCCGTTGAAAGACGACGCGAATAGCGGACATTACGGGGACTACGACCGGATATACATAGAGGACCTGTCACGTCCCGGCGGGACAATTGCCGACGCGGACATCCCAGACCGTGTGGAATAGTGGAAGCCTGTCTGGCAAGCCGCACCGCATTCACCCCATAACGAAGGTCTTGACCATCGGAATAACAAGGGTCAACGTGAGCGTACTGGCAAAGGTGCTGGTAACAACGACGTTGGTAACAAACCTGGGGTTCGTCTTGAATTCGGTGGAAAGAATAATGGTGAAAACGGCCACAGGCATGGCGTACACAATCATCACCACGCTCTGAGAAAGCTCGTCCAACCCAAACATCAGCGTGGCTGCGTACGCCAACGGCACCGACACCAGCAGACGGACTACGTTGGCAGCCACCAAGCTGACCACGCTGTCCAGACGGAACTCCCCTCCCAACTGGAACCCAAGCACCACCAGCATGATGGGAATTGAGGCCTGAGACAACAGTTTGATGGGCTGGAAGATGGCCAGCGGCAACTCGATTCCCAACGCCCTTACCAGAAGCGCGGCCATGATAGCGTAGATGGCTGGTAACTTGAATATCTGCTTGAGGGACTCCCTTGCGTCCATCTCACTCCCCGCGGCTATAAATACGCCAAGGGACTGCCCCATGATTGCCAGCGTCACGAAGACTATCACCCCAACGGCCAGACCCTCTTCCCCAAAGGCCAGCAGCAACACGGGCAGCGCCATGTTACCGGCGTTGGGAAACCCTGTGGACAGCATGAACGCGCTCCTCATGGGCCGGTCATGTCGTAGAATCTTGCTGACAACTACGCTGGTTACTAAGATGAACACCGTCGCCACCACCAGAGCGCCCACAATCCTGACAGATGCAGATGCGGGTATGTTCTGCTGTACAAGCGACGTGAAGATGAGAGACGGGGTGAGGAGATAGAGGGTCACCTGGCTCAGCGTCCCGACGGGTAACTTTCGCCAGCGTTGAAACGCCGCCGCTATGACGGCCACCAGGAAAACTGGCATAATGACGTTTAGAAAGACATCCAGCATGCAATTGTCCTTTACTAAGTCCCGATTAGGGGTTACTTTACGTCCTCAGGCCGTCTGAGGCAAGTTGCCAGTTTCTAACAGGAGTCTGATAAGAGGGGGAAATCATGGCCGCAACCCGTGAAGAGCTAAAGGCACTGGTGAACCAGGAAATCGACCGGCGTAGCGAGAGTCTCATCCAGACCGCATTGCACATTATGAAGAACCCGGAATCCGGGTTTAAGGAGACCAAGACCTCGTATACGGTGCAGGGCTGGTTCAAGGACTTGGGCATTGCGTATACGGACAACCTTGCCATCACCGGGCTCAAGGGTGTGGTGAACGGGAAAGCGGGCGACGGCCCGACGATAGCAGTCATCGGCGAGCTTGACTCGATGGTCGTTCCTGGACACCCAGAAGAGGACCCTGTGACCCACGCCGCACACGCGTGCGGGCATCATATCCAGATAGGCAACATGCTTGCAGTCGCAGCGGGACTACTTGCCCCTGGCGTCCTCGAAGAGCTGAGCGGACGAGTCGTATTCATGGCCGTCCCCGCAGAGGAGTACATCGAGCTTGAGTTCCGCAACGAGCTTCGAAAACAGGGCAAACTTGAGTTCCTGACCGGAAAGGGTGAATTCATCAGGCTGGGCGCATTCGATGACGTTGATCTGGCAGTGATGACCCATTCAGGGAGTTTGGACAGTGACCCTGGTGAAGTAGCTAGGGATTTAGTGATAGGAGCAGGGAGCAATGGACTGGTGGCCAAACGAGCCGAATTCATAGGGCATGCATCCCATGCCGGAGGGTCTCCATGGCGCGGAGTCAACGCCCTGAATGCCGCGACTCTGGCGATTCAGGCCATCCACATGCAGCGTGAAACGTTCAAGGATGAGGACAGTATCCGTGTCCACCCCATCATCACAAAGGGAGGCTCCGCGGTCAACGCTGTTCCAGATGCCGTGCATATAGAGACGTACGTGCGCGGCAGGTCGCTTGACGCTATTCTTGAGGCCAACTCAAAGGTGGACCGCTCCCTGCGCGCCGGCGCAATGGCAGTTGGGGCACGGGTCAGGATTATCAATCTGGGGGAAATGCTCCCACTAATCAACAGTCCGGAGATGGCCTCTATATACAGAGCAAACGCGGAAACATTGGTGGGGGCGGATAACGTTGGCGAGAGAGGGCATGGTGGCGGCTCGACGGATATGGGCGACGTCAGCCACCTGATGCCTGCGTTGCATCCTCACGTGAACGCGGCGACAGGCCAGGGACACGGTGTCGATTACCTGGTTCAGGACTATCAACTTGCAGTCGTCACCGCTGCCAAAGCGATGGCGAACATGGTGGTCGACCTGTTGAGCGATGGAGCGAAGTCTGCCAAAGAAATCGTGGGAAACCACACGCCACTATTAACGAAAGCGCAGTATATAGAACTGACACAAGGACTGTACGGAGAAGAACTGTTTCCTAAGTGAGAATCAGACCTGACACGGGACCTTTCACTCTCCCACAAGAAAGAGGCCAGGGACAAAGCTCGGATCGACCGCTTCAGCAACAGCCCTGAGCATCGCTATGAGGGCTTGACATTATGCACACATGATTACCGAAAGCCTAGATCAAATTTTTGCCACCCTTGCTGACCCCACTCGGAGAGCGATCCTTGCCCGCCTGGCTTCCGGAGAATCATCGGTCAAAGAACTGGCGGAGCCGTTCGAGATGACACAGCCGGCCATCTCAAAACATCTCAAAGTGCTTGAGCGCGCGGGTCTTATCTCGCGTGGACGGGATGCACAGCGGCGGCCATGCAAGCTGGAAGCCGCGCCTCTACAGGAGATCGCCGCCTGGGTGGAGGAGTACCGCCAATTCTGGGAGGTGCGCTTTGACCGCCTGGACGAGTACCTGAAAGAGCTACAAAACGAAGGAGGAGAATCATTATGACTGATGGTAGCGAACTGGTTATCACCCGCACCTCTGACGCACCAATGGCGCTGGTCTGGCGCGCCTGGTCAGAGCCTGAGCACTACAGCAAATGGTTCGGACCAAAGGGTTTTACCGTGCCGCAGTGCACAATAGATTTCCGCGTGGGCGGCAAATACCTATACTCCATGAAGGGCTCGGATTTCGAGTCCTGGTACACCGGCGTGTATAAGGAAATTGTGCCTATGACAAAGATCGTGGCAACCGCCAGCATGGCCGATCCGCAGGGCAATGTGCTGGACCCTTCCACAATCCCGGGCATGCCTCCCGGTTGGCCTACTGAGACGCTGATAGAGCTCACCTTTGAAGACCTTGGCGGCAAGACGCGCATGACCCTGCATCACATCGGTTTCCCCGCTGGCGAGGGCCGCGAGTATGCGGGCGTTGGCTATAACGAGGCGTTCGACAAACTAGCGCAAAGCCTCAGGAGTTAGGAACAGCAGAATAATCACAACAGGCAACCCCAATCCAGGGTATTCCGGTATGACATGCCCCCAGTCGTTTGACGGACTGGGGGCATGTCATTAGTTGAGAGCCAGTCCGTGCTGTTATTTTGTCGCTGCGGCTGCCATAGTCAACACGGTGGACGACCTGTTGAGCGATGGTGAGAAGTCCGCTAAAGAAATTGCGGAAAACCACACGCCACTATTAACGAAGGCGCAGGATTCTTACCCTCCACCGAAAAAGCGGCGAGGGGCATCCACGGTCATAGTTCGGATGGCCTCTTCGCTCACCCCCAACTCGCGCAGCCGCGGGAGCACATTCCGACTGACGAAACAGTAGCCGTCAGGGTTGTTGGCTCCCCGTCTCCCAACCACCTCCGGCAGAGCTGGACGCCACCCCCCAAAGTCGTGCGACATGGTCACCTGGCCCGCAAAGCCCAAATCCACCAGCTGCTTCACAAGCTGGGTACGTTCCTCCCAATTCGGGCCACCTCTCGCTCCGCCCGGAAAGTGGTCCATCCCCAAGAAGCACCCCTTATTTATGATCCCCAGCAGATAGTCCAGATCGTCAGTATCGTTGCTATGGCCGATACACACTCGTCGCAGGTCGACACCCTCCTGCTCGAAGACGGCCAGCTGATAGTCCCCTGTCTTGGCGATTGAGGACGTGTGGGTGGTAATAGGCACGCCAGTATGCTTGCAGGCGCGAGCCGCCGCCCGCAAGACCAGATCGTTTGGCCCTGCAAGCCCATTCTCGGTTATGTGTTCCACGTCGGTAGCCACTTTGATAACCCCCGCCTTGATCCCGGTTCCCTCTATGCCAACCTCAATCTCTCGGATGAACGCTCCGGCCAATTGGTCAGGCGTGGAGCCTTGAGCGATGGCGCGCGGTATATCCAGCCAAAGACCGGTGGCGGCCACGATGTTGATGTCCGCACGCGCGGCCACGTCCCGCAGGAGTCGCATGTCCCGCCCCAGGTCCATGGTGGTCACATCCACAATGGTGCCAACACCCTCGGCAGCTGCCTCGTTGAGAGCAGCCACTCCCCGAGCGACATCCTCCTCATGGTCAAACAGCTCGGGAAAGGTGTACGGAACGCCGGCAGAACTCTCCCGGATGTGCTCGTGCATCAGCGTGAAGCCCAGATCGTTAGCATCCACGGGACCAAGGACTGTGTTTACTGTAGCCATTTCTCTTCTCCAACCGTGTGGGATTGCATGTAAAAGCCCTTTACGCAAGCAGTGCTATATGGTGGGCCAGCCTGGATTCGAACCAGGGACCTCAGTCTTATCAGGACTGCGCTCTAACCAACTGAGCTACTGGCCCCACTATCAGAGCGGCACGCGCAGGCTACCTTGATTCATTGGGCGCGTTCCGCCTCGTATGATACTTAGGGTTAAAGATGAGTGTCAAGGAAGGAAATTGGATTGCAGCCCGTCGCCAAGGCTAAGGCGTGAGGCACCTTGTATTGACCTGGCGGGCTGTAATCCGTTAGAATGGTAGTGAAGTATCCGGGGCATTGTGTGTACCGAAAGGGTGTGACCAGTATGCCACTTACCATCAGCATATCGGATAAGGCTGCCAAGAAAGCCAAGGAGTTCGCGGCAAAGGATAACCTCCAAAATTTCGGCCTACGGGTAGGCGTCAAAGGTGGTGGTTGCTCTGGTCTCACCTATACCCTCTCCATAGACCAGGAAGCCCAGCCCACTGATAAGGTGATAGAAGACAACGGCATAAAGCTCTTCATAGACAAGAAGAGCTACGTCTTCCTGGCCGGCACGGTCCTTGAGTACGGCGACGACCTGAACGGCAGAGGGTTCGCTTTCAACAACCCCAACGCCAAGACCACCTGCGGTTGCGGCACGTCCTTCTCAGTATAGGCTGCGTGTAGGCTCTAGGACACCGCCTTCAATATTCACTCACACAACACAGGTCGTCCGGGAAGATAGGGTGTTCTCGGACGACATGTCTGTTTCGGTAAGATAATGCAAGAGATTATTCTGCATAGGACCACTCCTCTGAATGAAGCGCAGAAGAGGGCCGGGGCAATCTTCGCCACCATTGATGGCTGGGATTTGCCCGAAAGCTTTGGCGATACATTGGAAGAGTATCAGGCCGCCCGTAACGGAACGGCCATCTCAGATAAGTCTTCTAATGGCCGTCTCAGAATCAAGGGCAAGGACGCGCTCGACCTCCTGAACCGGCTCTCCACCAACAAGGTCATAGACCTGCCACGGGGAAAGGGAGTCTCCACCATCCTCACAACGAACAAGGGCCGCATTATAGACCTGTTGCTTGTCATAAACATGGGTGAGGAGCTGCTAGTCATCACCAGCCCCCAGACTACGCCAAGGGTAATCGAGTGGCTCGACCTCTACACCTTCGGGGAAGACATAACAGTTGAGGATGTGACCGAGGAGACAACGTTGCTCTCTCTGATGGGGCCGGGGGCTTCAAAATTCCTTGGAACAGACCCCGCAGCCTTGCCTCTTTACGGGATGACACAAATATCCATTCAAGACATTCAGCTTCCGGTCATAAGGACCGATGCTCTGGGTACGGTCAGTTATGATCTACTGACGACCGCTTCACAGGCGGAGGCGGTCTGGGATGCCCTCATTAAGGCTGGCGCAGTCGCCGCAGGCGAGGAGGCCCTGAACATGGTTAGGGTCGAGCAAGGGGTGCCACGCTACGGACGGGAGATGGGAGAGGAGTTCAACCCGCTGGAAGCAGGCCTTAACTCCTCCATCAGCTTCGTTAAGGGCTGCTACATAGGCCAGGAGGTGGTGCTCCGTCTGAACACCTACAAGAAGGTGCAGAAGCATCTTATGGGGATCGCTTTTGAAGAGGGCAGTCCTGCAATCGCAACCCACATGGAGGTCGAAGGCAAAGACGTTGGGGTTCTCACCTCGGTCGTTGACTCTCCCCTACTCGGGCACGCTCTGGCCCTTGGGTATGTGCGCACCAGCCACGCTGAGCCGGGCCAGGAAGTCGACGTGAGAATCGGTGACAGGCTGACCAGGGGCAGGTTAATCGAGTTGCCAGTAGTCCTCTAGGGCCTATTCAAAAACCCATCAGCGAGATGCCACCGTCGACCACAATGACCTGACCGCGGATCATCTCGGCTGCGTCGCTGCACAGGAACGTCACTGCCCTTGCCATGTCTTCAGGAGTGACCAGGCGTCCTGCGGGGGTGCGCTTGAGGGAGTCGCCGATCATCTCATCCCGGTTCGGGAAATGCCTCAACGCATCTGTGTCCACCAGCCCGCCGGCGACCGCGTTCACCACAATGCCCTTGGATGCAAGCTCGACCGCGAGATAGCGTGTCAGGGCCTCCAACCCGGCCTTGGATACGCCTACGGCCAGGTAGTTGTGGAGCACGAGACGCGAGCCAAGGCTGGTTATGTTGATAATGCGTCCACCGCTTGGCATCATGGGTGCCGCCTCTTTGGCACATAACCACGGCGCCCTGGTGTTGATGTCCAGAGTCCAGTCCCAGTGCTTGATCTCCAGGTCAAGGGCCGCCCTCTGCACACCCGAAGCGGCGTTATTCACCAGGATGTCCAGCCGCCCGAACTCTTTTTCCACACGCTGGAACATCTGCTTGATCCTGTCCGGCTCTCCTAGATGGGCTCTCAGGGGAAGACAGGTCACTCCCAGGGCGCGGATTTCATCGGCGGTTGCCCCTGCTTCCTGAGCGTTGCGGGCATAGCTGACGATGACGCTGGCGCCCTGCCTAGCCAATTCCAGGGAGATCGCTTTGCCGATTCCTCTGGAACCGCCTGTGACGAGGGCTACTTTTCCGTTGAGGGACATAACAGACTCGCAGATAACCAGTAAGTCTTCACAGTTCGATGCCGCCGTCCACCCGTATGACCTCTCCGGTTATGTAGTTGGCTTCCTCGCTGGCCAGGTAACCAACCATGTTGGCCACGTCGTCCACGGTACCGAACCTGTTCTGAGGAATGCGGGAGAAGATCAACTCTTTGAATTCCGGAGATAGATCGGCCACGATCTCCGTGGCAATGTAACCCGGCGCTACGGAATTGACTGTAATATTTCGACCTGCCACCTCTTTGGCTATGCTCCTTGAGAAGGCTATTACGCCAGCCTTGGAAGCGGCATAGTTGGACTGGCCCGGGTTGCCCTCCAGACCAACTACCGATACAACGTTGATTATGCGGCCCCACCGCTTGCGCACCATGAACTTTAGGACGGCCTTGGTGCAGTTGTACGTCCCTTTGAGGTTGGTGTTTATGACTTCGTCCCAGACCTCTTCCGTCATCCGCATCAGCAGACCATCGTGGATGATGCCTGCATTATTCACCAGGATATCGATACTGCCCCAGGAGTCCGCGACCTGCTTAACCATAGCCTCCACTCTTTCGCTTTTAGACACATCTGCGCTCACGGCCATGGCCTCCCCACCCATCTCGGTCACAGCATCCACCACCCACTGGGCGGCTTCTGCGTTGGACTTGTAGTTGATTGCCACCTTTACGCCGTCCCTTGCCAGCCTGAGGGCAACTGCTCTGCCTATTCCCCTTGATCCACCTGTGACGAGGGCTACTTTTCCGTTAATGCTCAAGCTACTTCTCCTGCTTGTCCTTCACTCCCCACTCTTGACCGTACCTGTGCCAGCTCTCGGCTCATCAGTTCGACCAAGCCCCGTTCCAGGGCCGTACAGGCCATGTCGATGGCCGCTGTGACGGAGGGAGCCTTGGACCTGCCGTGCCCCACGATGGCGACGCCGTTCAAGCCAAGGAGGGGGCCGCCCCCTATGTGCTCCACGTAATTGGTAAGGTTGGCCAGTTCTCCAAGGAGTTCCCCCACCATTTTCTCCGACCCATTAGGAGCCCTGGCCTTGAGGTACTCCACTACGGCCATTCCCATACCTTCGGCGAACTTCATGAGGATATTGCCGACAAAGCCGTCGCAGACAACCACGTCAGCCTTCCCAAGAGGAACGTCCACACCTTCCACGTTCCCTATGAAGTTCAGGCCGCTCTGGCGAAAAAGCGGGTAGGCTTCTCTAACCTGCCGGTTACCCTTTCCCTCTTCCGCTCCAACACTGAGCAGGGCCACAGTTGGGTTATCAATGCCAAGAAGGACCTTGGCGAAGACCGAGCCAAGTATGCCGTGGTTCAGCAACTGGGAGGGACGATTATCTATACTGGTACCAAGGTCTACAAGTGTGGTCCTGGGAGCCAGGCCCAGAAACGGCCCACCCAAAGCGGGTCTATCCACCCCTTCCAGGTTTCCAAGGGCAACCACGCCTGCGGCCATCGCTGCCCCGGTGGAACCCATAGTCACGTAGGCGTCTGCCTTACCCGCTTTCACCAGCCCCGCGGCCACGATGATGGAGGCCCTGGGTTTGGAGCGAAGGGCTTCCAGAGGATGCTCGTCCTCCATTATCACGCCCTGGGATGGAACAATCTGAAGAGTATCAGGAACGGACGAGGGCAACATTTCTTTTATTGCCTCCGGGTCGCCCACCAGCAGCACGTCCACATTACCCCGGGCCGCTGCATCCACAGCACCCTTAACTATCTCTCCCGGGGCGTGGTCACCGCCCATTGCATCGACGGCTATGCGGTATCTGGGTTTATCTTGCACGCTGGCCACTAGGTCACATCCTTGCTGTTCTCATTCGGTATTGTAACCCACGCCTCTCCGTTTACCACTTCTTCGCCATCCTCGTTGCGGCATCCTATGAAGCACGTCAGATGAACATCACCGTTCTCTTCAACCAGCTTCACGACTTCTCCGAAGGTGACCACTCGATCTCCCGGATACACCGGGGCCCGGAAACGGGTCTTGAGGCCTCCGGTCTCCAGCCAGTGATGCCCGAAGGCCTGGGCCATCATCTCAGACACATAGGCAAGTACCAGCATGCCGTGTGCCACAACCCGACCAAAGTGAGTCGAGGCAGCAAATGCCTGGTCCTGATGAAGCGGGTTTTGGTCTCCGCTTGCATCTGCATACGTCTTGATATCTTCTTGAATCACAACCTTGCTTATGGAAGGAAGAGCATCGCCGAGTTTCATTGGCCGGTGTCTCCTCTCTGTTCCTCTGGTATGACCACGGTGCTCCTTCCATAAAGGACCTGCTTCTCACTTTCATCGACACCTGTGTAGTCCACCGTTACAAATCGCCAGCCCTTCCAGACCGCGTTCTGTGTCAGCTTTGCACTGAAGACGATGGTTTCGTCGGATGTGATGGCCCTGGAAACAGACGTTTCCTGGGCAGAGTGGATAGCCCCCGGCGGAAGGCCGATCTCTATGAGGATACCCCGTAGGCCGTAGGCCGCCAGAGCGGTGAGAGGAACAAGTTTCTGTTGCCGAAAGAGAGCATTCGACTCCCCAACGGCTTGAAGATATAGGGCTACTTCCTCGGCATTAAGCTGAAATCGTACGGGAATGAACTCGTATCCCACATGGAAGTCAGTGATATGTGACATGTGTTCCTTGTACAAAGAATGGTTGCCAAGTCAGGGTCGGGTTGATTATAAGGGGGGTTAGAGACCAAATCAAGGCGGAACACATAGGAGGTTGTGCTCCGATACTCGTATGTGCCTGTCCGGATCACCAGTGTTTGCAATAAGACTGAGCCCTGTCTCATTCATAACCAAGACTTGACATTTAGGAGAGGATTACATAGGATTTTGGCTGGCTTCAATATGCCATGGAACTCTGAACTTGCTAGCTGGACTTTTTGAACTTGTAGGTATCTCGGCCCGGGCTGTTAACGACTTCTTGGGGAAGAACGGACCCCAGTTGGCCGCTGCTATATCCTACTACGCCCTTTTTTCTCTATTCCCTCTGGCCCTGGCCATTATATTCGGACTGAGTTTCTTCCTGGGGCCAGACTCCATTGAAGACCTTGCCCAGCGTGTCGCAGAACAGGCCCCGGTCTCCAAGAAGACGGTCAGCGATGTTCTTAGCGGCACGCTGACCAGCAGGAGCTTTGCAGGGTCCGCCGGTATCGTCGGTCTTCTATGGGCGGGGACAGCCGTATTCGGCGCCATACGAAAGGGTGTCAACGCCACCTGGGGTATCACAAGACCAAGGCCGTTTCTTCAGGAACGGCTCATAGACATCTCCCTAATGTTGGGAGCCGCCATCCTGATGCTCATATCCATATCTTCCACAGCTGTCCTTGCTTACCTCAGGGAGATACTGGAGTTCATAACCCTGGAGACCCATGTCAACGGCGACCTCCTCTGGGATAGACTTGCTTCGCTCATTCCGCCAGCACTTTCCTTCATAGTCTTTGTTGGTATCTACTGGTTTCTCCCAAACACAAAGGTAAAGCTGATGGAGGCATTGCCTGGGGCTATCGCCGCCACAATTGCTTTTGAGGTCATCAAGAACGCATTTGTGTGGTACGTGACAAACTACTCGGTGTACTCCTCTGTGTATGGCTCCGTTGGCAGCATAGTGGCACTACTAACGTGGGTATACGTATCGGCGGTCATCCTTCTCTTCGGGTCGCTCATAACCTACCGCTATGCCCTATACCGATCCGCCAAAGAGAGGGAGTTGGAGGATATCATGGAAATCGCCAGGGCCAGCCTGCAGCCGGTGAGCCGGGAGTAAGGGCTTGCAACGGTAGGCCATTTTCGCGGGCTCCTGAGCAAGTCTTTCTCATCTGTTGCGGCCATGTTGCCTCTCCTCCCAGTGGGAAAAGAATCATCTCCAGGCGAACCTTTTATGAAAAATATGAAAAAACTGAAAAAGCAGTTCGCGTGGCTTGTTCTTGCAGCGGGAATACTGCCCCTAATAGCTCTGGCATGTTCCACGGGAGCCTACCCCACCGTCACACCTCTCCCCACTGCAACTGCCACATCAACCACATCCCCGCCGAACACCGACGGATCCCTTCTACCGTCCGTATCAGAAATTGTGGCGAAGGTGAAGCCTTCGGTGGTATCCATCGCAATTCAGGCCCGGAAAGAGCAGTGTGACCGTTTCTTTGGATGTAGAACGGTTGAGCAGGACAGTGCAGGCACCGGCGTCATCTTCGATTCTGAAGGACTCATTGTCACCAACAACCACGTGGTGGAGGGAGCGTACAGGATAACCGTATTCCTTGTGGATGAGCGCACCTTTGAGGCGGAGTTGGTGGGACGCGATCCTTATTCAGACCTGGCGGTCATCAAGATTCCAAAGGGCAACTATGCCTCGGCGGAGTTCGCAGGACCGGACACGTTAAGTGTGGGAGATTGGGTGATAGCCATCGGCAACGCCCTGGCGCTGGAGGGCGGGCCTACCGTCACACTGGGGATTGTGGGTGCCCTGAACAGGGTCATAGACACCGAGAGCTCTACTCTCTTCGACATGATTCAGACCGATGCGGCCATCAATCCAGGCAACAGCGGAGGCCCCCTGATCAACCTGGAAGGCCGGGTAGTTGGTATAAACACCGCCAAGACTCAGGGAGGGGAAGGGATCGGGTTCGCCGTGAGCACCTTCACTGTGACCCCCGTTGTGGAGTCCATCCTGGAGCACGGACGGGTGATAGTCGCCTGGCTGGGTGTGGGAGTCAGGGGGGACGTGACACCCATCATCGCTTCTCAGCAAGGCCTATCGGTTAGCCGCGGAGTCCTGATAGCTCGCGTTGACCGGGGAAGCCCTGCAGAACAGGCAGGCATGCTTGCGGGCGATGTCATCGTCGCTTTCGATGGAGTGGAGGTTGATACCACCAAGCAGCTTCAGAGGGCGATACGCGGATACGATATCGGCCACGAGACAGAGGTGACGATAGTTAGGGGTAAGGACGCCAAGACCCTGAGCGTGATCCTGGAGGAGCAGCCCCGGGGGCTATAAGGGTTCGGTCACTACGCCCCTTCCCTGCCCCCGTTTCCATCGAAATCCTCGTGGTTGCTGAACACACCAACGTCATGGCCCTGATGGACGTGGATTATGAACTCGTCTCTGGAGACCCCGACCACATCTACCACCTCATCGTCTATGTACGAGATGAGTTCCTGGATAGCCTCCTGCGTGAGGCTCTCATCTATGCACAGGGTGGCGTGAATCACGACGGGAGTCAGGTGAATGTCCAGACGTCCTATGGGCTCATCCTCCTCAAGGACAGTGTACACCTCTGAATAAGGGGTTCGACACTCCCGCTCCAAGCCGTAGTCAGCCATGTTGTATACTCTCCATCTCTAGGTTTTTGTACCGGTAACGCTAGCTCCGCACCTGGCCGTTACCAAGGACTGTCCACTTGTATGATGTCAGTTCCCTCAGCCCCATTGGGCCGCGGGCGTGCATCTTGTTGGTGCTGATGGCAACCTCCGCACCAAGGCCAAACTGGCTTCCGTCGGTGAAGCGTGTGCTGGCGTTGACGAACACCGCGGCGGCATCCACGTCGTCCAGAAACCGCATGGCCTTGGAGTAGTTCTCGGTGATGATAGCCTCCGAGTGGCCCGAACCGTACCGCTCAATGTGCTCAAGGGCCTCATCCAGGGAGTCCACAACCTTCACCGCGGCGGTGAGGGAGAGAAACTCCATGCCCCAGTCGTCTTCGGTGGCAGGCTTCAGGTTGAACGCCTCGGACGGGCCGAGAATGCTCAGAGCGCGGCTGTCGCAATGCATCTCCACTCCAGCCTTGGTCCATTCCTGAGCGATGGCCGGCAGGTATCTGGGTGCGATCTCCGAGTGCACCAGAAGGGTGTCAAGGGCGTTGCAAACGGTGGGCCGCTGCACCTTGGCGTTGTAGGCGATGGCAACGGCATTCTCCACGTTTGCGTCCTTGTCCACGTAGGTATGGCACACGCCGATACCTCCTGTGATGACCGGCATACGGGCGTTTTCGCCAACGTAGCGGATGAGGTCGGCACCGCCCCTGGGTATCATCAGGTCTATGTACTCTTTCATGGAGAGCATACGCTCCACCAGCGCCCGGTCCGGAGAGTCAATGAACTGCACCGCGTCCTGCGGCACACCCGCCCCGGCTATGGAGTCCCGCACGACCCTGGCCAACACGGTGTTGGAGTGGATGGCCTCGCTGCCACCCCGTAATATGACGGCATTCCCCGATTTGAGGCAAAGGACGGAAATATCTACGGTGACGTTGGGACGGCTCTCGTAGATGGCGCCGATGACACCCAGGGGCACACGACGGCGGCCCACCTGGAGGCCGTTTGGCATGATGCGCTGTTCGAACGTCTCCCCTATCGGGTCAGGCAGGGCGGCCACGGAACGCACGTCCTCTGCCATACTCTCCAGACGGGACGCGTTGAGCATCAGGCGGTCGAGCAAGGCCTCGCTTAGGCCTCTGTCCTTGCCAGCCTGGATGTCCTTGGCGTTGGCCGCGAGTATTTTTTCCTCTTGGGTCTTCAGGGCATCGGCGATGTTAAAAAGCGCCTGGTCTTTAACACTGGACGACAGCCGGGCCAGTTTCCGCGCCGCGGCGCGGGCCGCCTTGCCCTTAGCGTCCAGGTCAGTTGTCGCTGTGGTCATGGTCGCTTTCTCCTGCAGGTACAAAACCCTTCACCTTATATTCTGCGTAAGGAAGTTTAGGTAATTACAAGGGCCAAGTTTCCAATGCAATCTTGGCCAATTTCTTCTGGCGTTCCTCAATCTCTACTGGCCCCCAGGTATCATACTTTGCCACTTCCTGTGTTAGTACAAAAGTGGACTCTGCAATGACTGGTTTCTTCTCAGCAAATGTCTTATTACCGATGTTATTGTTAAGGCCTGCCCGTAGAAGTACCATATTCCCTATACGCCTGTAATAGGCCGCCATTAAGGCTGGATCGATATCCGTCCATTGTTCACTTGGATTCTGAGGCAGTACGTGTTCCAGAGTGATAACAGTGTCCTCGTTGGGCACCCATTCTGGAGAGGGGTCATTCTGTAGTTTTCGTTCAAGCGCCCTTAGGTAATAACGCGCAAGAGCATTCTTTGCCACTGTCTCGGTAGCAAACTTCGCCTCGAAAATAGGGTCTGTGGGTAGAACGTCTTGTAGCTGGTTGGTCAGTTTTTGCGCAGTATCTATCCTGCCATTACTCACTTCTTGCGCTGCCCTGGCAACTGCTTCTTCCATACGCCCACTTCTTGCTCCACCAGACACAAGAAATCTGACAGACCAGCATACGAATTGGCGAAAGGCGAGTTCCATCTGTCGTTTAGAGAAGCTACTACTTACGGCCAGCATAAGAGGTCGCAGAGGAGTTAGCTGTAAAAAGGCCATCGTGCGGACATGTTTTCGGATATTTGGAGCGTAGTCGTTCCACTTTGAGTGGGTAGGCGTCTGAATTGCTACATAGTCGTTTGCATTGTTAGCAAGAGCGTCTAGAAACTCAATTGAATGCTGTTTAGCTATAACGTGCTCCTTAACCTTATCAAACACCTCACGTTCTCGCGTATGTCCCCACAGTGAAATCAACAAATGTCTCAAGTAGGTAATTGTCACATCATTTTCTTCAAGAGTATCCAAAGCACCATTCATAGCCGCCCATCTTTGTTGGGCTTCAACTAGGCGATCATCTGCCAAATTAAAGAGATGGTTCTTCGCTAGGTCAGCCTGAGAGGTACGAAGACCCCTATCGTTGAGCGTCTCAAACATCACATATGCATTCAGGTCATCGGGCACTTTGAGAACTATTACTAATGCAGATTTCTCTAAATAGCCAACCCACTGATTTAGACGCTCTATACGATTCTGGTCATTGTGTGGAGCAATTATTCGCAGTATGAGTTCCTCAGCCATCCGCGCCGCGGCTATAATCCTATCGTGACTTGGCTTAGTTGGCCTTGCACTGCGTCTTAGAGCATCGCCTCTTTTTGACAATATCCTATTTTTGAAGAATTCATTGTCATCAATATTCAAGCGCAATCTTGGCTGTATCTCACGCGTTTCTCTCACGACGGTGTACAGGAACTGATTAAGATCTTGGACAAGGAGATTCTCATTCCGGTCTTGAAAATAGTCGCGAATTACTGCCAGAAGAATCGTTGTTGTTGCTAGTCTTTGTTGACCATCGGCAACCTCAAATGCTTCCTCCGATCCAGGGGTAAGGACAATTGTATCTAAGAAATATGAGGACTTGCCAGAGTCAATGGCACCAGCTAGGTCTTGAAACAAATCTTGCACATGTTCTTCTTCCCAGGAATACTCTCTTTGGTTAGGAGGAACATTGAGCCGATTCCTAAGCAAAGCAGTTCCAATTCCAACGTTCTCAAATTCAATTGTGCCTGGTCGCGTCGCCATCGTACTCACTCGTTGGAGATGCAGTCCCGCAGAATCCGCAGGTTGTCACCGTAGTAGAGGGTATTAGTATCCATAATCGCATCTACAACAATACCATATTATTGCGGTGGAGCACCTCTTCGCCGTACTGGTAGCCAAGGGCGTCCCGTATCCTGTCGGAGCGCAGCCCCTTGATGGCGACAACGTCCTCCGAGCCGTAGCTGGCGATGCCGCATGCAACACGCTCTCCACTCGAACCAACCACCAGGATGATGTCGCCCCGCTTGAAGTGTCCGTCGACCTCTTTTATCCCCGCGGGGAGCAGGCTGCCGTGGTTCCTGCGAAGGGCATCGGCAGCCCCGTCATCAACCACTATGCGCCCCCGCGTAGACAGGCCACTGAGCATCCACCGCTTGCGGCTCTGCACCTTGCTGCCGGTTGGAGCAAAGAAGGTGCCGACAGATTCGCCTTCCGTCAGGCGTGGCACAACCCGGTTCTCCCTGCCATTGACCAGCGCCACCGCGACGCCGGAGGCCGTTGCCAGCTTTATGGCCTCCAGCTTGGCCTGCATGCCGCCCCGGCTCCTTGAGCTGTGGTTAGCCCCGGCCAGGGATTCGATGGCCTCGTCCACGCGCTCTACATTTGGGATGAGTTTCGCGTCCGGGTTCTCGTGAGGGTCGGCGGTGTGCAGCCCATCAATGTCGCTGAGCATGATGAGAAGGTCGGCGTCCACAAGGTTGGCCACCATAGCCGAGAGGTTGTCGTTGTCGCCAAAGACCTCAACCCCTATCTCTTCCACGGCCACCACGTCGTTCTCATTGATGATTGGAATGACCTTCCAGTCCAGCAGGGCCAGCAGCGTGTTCCTCACGTTGAGGTATCCCTCCCGGTCCGTGATGTTTTCACGGGAAAGCAAAGCCTGGGCGACGGTGATGCTGTGTTTCTCAAAAAGCTGCTCGTAGGTGTGCATGAGGCGGCTCTGACCCACCGCAGCGAGGGCCTGCCGGGAGGGGATGTCCTCCCTCTGCCCTCCGATATCCAGCACCTGCGCACCTGAAGCGATGGCCCCGGAACTCACCAGCAGCACTTCGATGCCCCACAGGTGAAGGTCGGCCACCTGCTCGACCAGACGGGCCATCAGGCCAAGGTCGAGGCTGTCGCCGCCACCGGTGAGGACGTTTGTTCCCGCCTTGACCACGATGCGCCGATAGCGGCCTATTTTTGATGTGTTACTAGCCATCTTTATTTTTTAGCAATCCTTTACGGCTCAGGGCTGATTATATCAGCAGCAGGGTAGATCCTGCACCCACAAGCAGGGCACGACCTGCACCCATAAGCAGGGTACACCCTGCACCCACAAAGACAGCCATTATACTGGCCCCTTGACGCGCAGGCCAAAAGACCCCTGTGCAATATGATAAAATGCTCACATCTTGCATCTTAAGAGGAGGATTCACCTATGGAAAACGAACAGTATCTCGCCGCCCTGCGCAGCAGCGTTGCAGAGTTCGATGAGTTGAGGAAGCAGGACGCCAACGCCAAGATAGATATGTCCGGAGCCGACCTGTCGGGTGCCGACCTGCGGGGCGCTCCCCTTTTGCGTGTCAACCTTAGCAATGTGAACTTTGAGGGGGCCGACCTCACAAAGGCCAACCTCTCACGGGCCGACCTGCGGGGCGCTCGATTCAAGGGCGCCACTCTGACGGACGCCAACCTTCACAGGGCGGAGATGGAGGGTGCCGACCTGCGGGATGCTGTCATGGGTGGACTGGATGAAGACGCCCAAGTGTGCCTGTACCCCTGCCTGTTCAACGGTGTCCTATGGGGCAAGGGAGAGATGGAGCACTTCCTGGAGGTACTCAATCAGAACGTTGACTGGGAGATCCGCTACGAACTGGTGCCAAGAGCGAAGGCCAACTAGTCCAAACGTTCTCTCTACAGGTCTACAGGCCTCGCGGCAATGTGGTAGCCATGTAGGAGCGCCAGTTGCGCTTGGTCTCCTCAATGTGGTCGCCGCCGAACTTCTCAAGCATGGCGTCCGCGAGCGTCAGGGCGACCATGGCCTCGCCGATGACGGCGCAGGTTGGTACAAATGTGATGTCGCTGCGCTCGAAGTGGGCGCGCTCTACGAACCCGCCGGTGGCCAGGTCAACGGTCTCCAACCCGTTCATTATGGTCGCAATAGGCTTCACAATGGCCCTCACAACCAGAGGCTCGCCGGTGGTCATGCCGCCTTCAAGGCCGCCCGAGTTGTTGCTACGTCTGGGCCAGGGACGCACAATTCTTTCATCCGCGGCCCGCTCCCACTCATCCAATGGCTTGACGACATCGTGCACCTGAGAACCCCGCATGTCCGCCTGAGCAAACCCCGCTCCGAACTCCACTCCCTTGACCGCGTTTATACTCATCACCGCAGCCGCCAGCTTACTGGTCAGCTTGCGGTCCCACTGGATATGGCTGCCAAGGCCGATGGGCGCTCCTGTGGCAACGATCTCTATTATGCCGCCCACGCTGTCGCCCGCCTCCCGCGCGGCGTCTATTTCAACGATCATCCGCTCGGCGGCCTCGGGGTCGGCACAGCGGACCGCGGCCATCTTGGAGCCTTCGGTGTTCTCACGATGGTAGGGCGATTCCTCCAGCGCGTTCCAGTCCACGCTGTCCGATGGCTTTGCGTGTACGCCTCCGATACACAGCACGTGGCCGTGCACCTCAATGCCGAACTCCTCAAGGAACCGTTGCGCCAGTGCCCCCGCGGCGACCCTGGCCGCGCTCTCCCGCGCGCTGGAACGCTCCAGGATGTTGCGGGCGTCGTCCTGCATGTACTTGGCGATTCCCGGGGTGTCGGCATGTCCCGGCCGTATGCTGGTTATGGTCTCAAAGGGGACATCGGAGGGGGCAACGCTCATCTCATCCATCCAGGGCACGCCGTCAGGGCCTTTGCCAGTGGTGAAGTCCCTGTTCACGACGAGCATAGATATGGGCGAACCAATCGTAAGCCCGTGTCGGACGCCGGCGAGTATCTCGGCGCGGTCCTTCTCGATCTGCATACGACCCCCACGACCGTAGCCAACCTGCCGACGGGCCATGTGCCGCTCTATGAACTCTTCCGTGATGGGGAGATTCGCGGGAATCCCCTCCACAATGACGGTGAGGTTTTTGCCGTGGGACTCCCCCGCGGTTAGAAAGCGTAGCATAGACTAACTCCTCGCAAATTCTTGTGTAAGTATTTCCTTGTTTCCGTTCACTCCCTCTGACAAAGCTCATGGTGAGCGGAACATCAACACGCTCCGCTCGTGGTGAGCCTGTCGAACCATACGAGCGAAGAACCGTGGTATCCTTTCTTACAACCGGGTACTAGCCAACAACCGACTCCATCAACTCCCCACAGGCTGTCTGGCCATAAGGGCCTTTTCGGCAGCCTCGAACATCACCTTGACTGGGGCCTCTTTGCCGGTCCATAGCTCAAAGGCGGCAGCCCCCTGATACACAAGCATCGGCAGGCCACCAAGTACACGCGCTCCGGCTTTTGCGGCCTCGCTCATAAGCGGAGTCTCCCTTGGATTGTAGACCAGGTCGCAGACCAGGGCCTCCGAAGGTATGAGGTCGGCCGTCATAGGGGTCTCCCCCTGGCCCTCTCCACCGCTCATGCCCATAGACGTGCAGTTGACGATGAGCTGGCTACTAGCGGCCACCGGTCGAAGTGAGTCCGGGTGCAAGGCTACGGCCTCGGCAGATGGTAACTTCGAGCGCAGGCTGTCGATCAATGCTACGGCCCGCTCCAGAGTGCGGTTGGCGACGACAAGAGACTTCGCCCCTGCGCCTGCCAGCGCCACGACAACTGCCCTCGCAGCCCCTCCGGCCCCCAGAACAAGGGCCGTTTTGCCTTGGGGATCGAAACCTGCCTCCTCTTTCAGGGCTTTCAGAAAACCCTTGGCGTCGGTGTTGTGACCGATCAGGACTCCGTCGCGGTTCTCGATGGTGTTGACGGCCCCGATGAGGCGAGCTTCTTTCGTCAGTTCATCGAGGAGGGTTACCGTCGCCTGTTTGTGTGGCACGGTAACGTTGGCACCCATCACATCGGGGTCGCGCAGGCTAGACACAGCCTGAGACAGAGAGAGGGCATCCACGTCCATCGCCTCGTATCGCACATCCTTAGCGTAGTGATCCAGTGCAGCCTGCTGGAAGGCGGGCGAGACGGAGTGGCCGACGGGATGGCCTATTAGGAAGATGCGTTTAGTCATGGTAGGACGCCCCACGGGAAGTCATATCTATCAAGGCGAGATGAGTATAGCAGTCGAGGGACATTCTGGGCAAGGCTAATGTGATGTCCCTGAGGGTCGCTATCAATGTCATAGCGAGCCCCAATGAAATCGGGGCGTGGCAACCTGGCGGTGGAGCTCCTCCAACTATGTGCTACAGGGATGAGCCCCCAACCCTGCCAGACCCTTCGCTCTGCTCAGGGTGACAATCGAAGGACGCTATCTGTTGCGTTCAGAGTCCAGGTAGGCCCGTAATATCACCGCGGCCGATGCCGAATCCCGCAGACCTTTTTCACGCGAAGGCTGATGCCCTGCTTCATGAAGAAGACGCTCGGCCTCCGCTGTGGAGAACCGCTCGTCCTGAGAGTACACGGGGACCGACGACTCTTTGGAGAGGGCCAGGATGAACCGTCGTATCAGGCGGGCCTGACGCTCCAACCTGCCGTTGAGGGATATGGGCAGTCCCACCACGACAGCCCTAACCTCGTGGTCTTCTGTTAGACGCGCTACAGCCTTGAAGTCCTCTTCGAGGCTGCTGCGTTTGATGGCAGGCAGAGGGCTGACGATGATACCCGTACCGTCGGCGATGGCTACGCCGATACGGCTCTCACCAACGTCCAGCCCCAGGACTTTTTTTAAAGTTTCTCCCTCCACCGCCTCACCTCCTCCTCAGCCGCGCTCAGCGCATCCTTCAGCTTGCCCGGCTCACGGCCTCCGGCCTGCGCCATCTCAGGACGACCACCACCGCCCCCACCCATAGCCTTGGCCGCCTCCTTCACCGCGTTGCCGGCGTGGAATCCCCGGTCAACGATGTCTCCGGTGGCCATGATCATCATTGAGGGCCGGCCTTCCATAACGGTGCCTAGGACAACCACGCCGCTTTTCATTTCGTTCTTCAGCCAGTCGCCGGCCTCACGCAGTAATTCTGTATTGGAGACCTTCAACTCGCCGGAGACGACGCTTACGCCGGACACCTCAGTACGGGCCAACTCCGACACCTGCCGTTTGAGCAGTTCCCGTTCCAGGGTCTCGGCCCATTTTGTAATCTGGTCTATCTCAGCCAGCTTGGCGTCGATGCTGGATACCAGTTCGTCAGGTGGTACCTGTAGGCGATGGGCCGCTTCTTCTATGGATGCGGCGTGCTGTGACAAAAGAGCTTCGGCGGCGCGGCCGGTCACGGCCTCGATACGACGGAGCCCCGAGCCGATGCTGCTCTCGGACACGACGTGGCAGTAGCCGATGTCGCCCGTGCGGTGGACGTGAGTGCCGCCGCACACCTCAAGGCTGAACGGGGCGCCGTTGGCTACCTCCACAATACGGACCTGGTCGCCGTACCTGTCGCCGAAGAAAGCCAGCGCGCCCTGGGAGACGGCCTGACGGTACGTGGTCTCACGGGAGCTCACGGTTATGTTCTCCCGTATCTTCTCGTTGGTGAGGCGTTGCACCTGTCGCAGCTCTTCCTGGGATAATGGGCTGACGTGGGTGAAGTCGAAGCGAAGGCGGTCGGGAGTCACCAGCGAGCCGTGCTGTCGAACGTGTGAGCCGAGGACCTGTCGCAATGCGGCGTGGAGCATGTGGGTGGCAGTGTGGTTGCGGGCCGTGTCCTGCCGACGCTGCACATCCACCGCGGCCTCCACCGTATCGCCAATGGATATGCTGCCGTTTACGACGGTGCAGCGGTGTACGGTGAGTCCTGCAATGGGGGCCTGAGTGTCCTCAACGCGCAGGGTGCTTCCCTGCCCCACTATCTCACCCGCGTCTCCCATCTGACCGCCCATCTCGGCGTAGAATGGTGTCTCTTTTAGAATCACCTCTACTTTTTCGCCCTCGGCGGCCCGGTTCACGGGCTGACCCTCCGCGAGTAACCCGACGACTACAGACGTTGCGCTGAGGGCCTCATAGCCGAGGAACGTGGTTGAGCCGACGCCCAGTTCCTGATAGACCCGTATCTGATCGAAGTCACCGCCGAACTTTTTGCCCTCGCTTCGCGACTGGGAGCGTTGGGCTTCCATCTCCCTCTCGAAGCCTTCCATGTCCACTTCCAGATAATTCTCACGAGCTATTTCCTGGGTCAACTCTGACGGGAACCCGTAGGTGTCGTAGAGAGCGAACATCTCGGATCCAGTGATTTGTCGCGGCCAATGAGCTGCCAAAAATTGGAGCGGGCCTACATCACCGGACTCTAAAGAGTCAAGTCCGTCTGCAAAGGCATCCTGAAACGCGCCACTTGCCCACCTGGCTCCCTCTTGAAATGCCGCATCTTCCGAATGGACAATCATGAAGATAGGCGCCATCGCATTTACGATCCTGTCTCTATTACTTGCTCTAAATCCTGCTGCAATCCCCACTTGTAACTGGAATTCCTCAGCAGCACGTTGATTTGAAGTACGTTGCGCAATCATTCCGAGAACCATGCCATATCCTTGCTCAAACACTTCCCCAAACCGTTCCTCTTCCAATCCAATGACCCGTAAGATGAACTCACGGCGTTCTTCAAGGTCTGGGTACTGGGGTTTCATGCGCTCTATCACCACCTCTGCCACCTGGGGCAGCACAGCTCGTGGTTCGACAGGCTCACCATGAGCGGAAGAGGGTGGCACGCCACGAACGGAATGGGACAAATCACCATGAGCGGGTTCCTCTCCCCGCTCACCCTGAGCTTGTCGAAGGGCGTGAGCGTTACCTTGATTCCGCTCGTATGGTTCGACAGGCTCACCATGAGCGGAACTAACGGTGGCCTCCAGGCCCAGCTTCTTGCCATAACGAATTGCACGCCGTATTACACGGCGCAGCACGTAGTCACGGCCCTCGTTGCCCGGCACCACGCCGTCGCTTATGAGGAACGCGGCACTGCGTGCGTGCTCGGCCACAACGCGGATGGCGTAGTCGGTGTCGTGGTCTTTGCCGTACTCTTTGCCGCAGAGGTCAGCAACCTTTTTTATAAGGGACTCAAAAATATCCGTCTCATAGATGCTGCGCTTGCCCTGGAGAATGACGGCGGCCCGTTCAAGGCCCATGCCGGTGTCGATATTGGGCGCGGGCAGAGGCGTTCGGGAGCCGTCCGGGGCCTGGTAGTACTGCATGAACACCAGGTTCCACAGCTCCATGAAACGGTCGCACTTCTGGCTAGTGTTATTTACAAAATTTACAAAATTCTCGCAGTTGGGGCCGCAGTCGGGCTGTTGGCAGCCGAGGCCCTCGCCGAAGTCGTAGTGTATCTCGCTGCACGGGCCGCAGGGGCCTTCGTTGCCGGCGGGCCCCCAGAAGTTGTCGGCCTCGCCAAAGCGTCGAATGCGTTCGGCAGGTATACCCGTAGCCGTCCAGATGTGAAAGGCCTCATCGTCCTCAAGGAACACCGTCGCCCACAACCGTTCTTTTTCGAGTTTCAGATGCTCGGTGACGAACTCCCATGCGTAAGCGATGGCCTCCTGCTTGAAATAATCGCCGACGCTGAAGTTGCCGAGCATTTCGAAGAATGTGAGGTGGGTGGCATCGCCAACGGAGTCGATATCCGTGGTACGGAAGCATTTCTGCACCGAGGTCATGCGAGGGCCGGTGGGAGTCATCTCGCCGGTGAAGTATGGCTTGAACTGCACCATGCCCGCGTTGGTCAGCAACAGCGTGGGGTCGGCTGCGGGTATCAGCGAAGAACTGGGTATTCGCAGGTGTTCCTTGCTTTCAAAGAAGCGAAGAAAGGCCTCTCTTATCTCGTCGCCGGTCAAGTTTTTCATCTTTTTATCTAACAGCCTGCATAAGCTGCAAAGCTGAGTGTAGCTAGGATTTTAGGATAAGGCCATAGGGGTGTCAATGCGGAGTAATTATCCCCGCTCATGTCCTTCGACAGGCTCAGGACGAGCTGGAAATACCTTTGTCATTCCGAGCGCAGCGCAGTGGAGTGAGGAATCTAGGGCGCATCACCTTCCTAAAAGAGTAAGGTTTTAGATTCCTCGTCGCTACGTTCCTCGGAATGACATTCACACTTAGAAGAGGGAGTTATGCCGCCTTATCGCCCTCAAGGGCATTCTTCACGTTGACCTTGACGGCCTTGGGTCTGGTGTCCTCGGCCTTTGGAATGGTCAGAGTGAGGACTCCTTCACCGTACGTAGCCTCTATCTCGTCCGTCTTCAGGCCCTTTGGAAGGTTGAGCGTACGGCTGAACGCACCGTACCTGCGCTCCCTAATGAGATAGCTCCTCTCCTCGACCTCTCCTTCGCTCCCGGCCTCTCCCTTTATCGTGAGGACATTGCCCGTGACCGTCACATCGACATCCTCCGGTCTCACACCTGGGACAGCGGCCTTTATCACCAGACTCTCCGGAGTCTCATAGGCATCCAGACTCAGTGTGTTATTGCTCCAGAGAGCTACCCACGGCCCATGTGGATGCGGAGACCCATGCTCTAAAAAGCGGTCCACCGTCCCGCGCATACCTACCAACTCCCTAAAAGGCTCCCAACGTCGAAGCACCATTATCTTGAACCTCCTTTCAAAAATCTTTCTCCGGGTGCTGCCCTCGACTCCACATCATCACAATACGAGCATAGAATACTTAACACAGTTTGGTCAAGTTTCTTCATAGTATATGACAAATGCTTATTGACAACTATGGTTTAGAATACTATACTTATCTTCGGGAGACCAAAAGAGCTATGGCCAGGAATTACTACGACATACTTGGAATAAAACTGGACGCTTCGGAGAAAGAGATCCGGCAGGCATTTCGCCGTTTGGCGCGCAAGCACCACCCGGACGTTAACCCCGGTGACAAGGCCGCGGAGGCCGCCTTCAAAGAGATAAACGAGGCCCACGAGGTGCTGTCCAACCCGGAGAACCGCAAGAAGTATGACCGCTTTGGCGAGAACTGGAAGCACGCAGACCAGTTCACTCAGAGCAACGGAGGGCATGGCGGTGGCAACTTTGTGTGGACAAATGAGGGAGACCCCTCCTCCAGAATGGGGTCTCCACACCTGGACGATATCCTGGGAGATTTCATGGGAGGCAGGGGCTTCGGGCGCACCGCCACCACATCGCGCCGCAGGGTGAGACTTGAGCGAGCGGTGGAAGTGACCCTGGAGGAGGCTTTTGCAGGCACCACCAGGGTAGTCCAGATGGGCAATGGTCTCCAGGGTGGAGGCCGACGGTTGGAGGTCAAGATACCAGCCGGAGTCGACAACGGCTCCCGTATTAGGGTGCGGTCCGAAGGCACGAGTTCGGGAGAAGACCTGTACCTGGTGGTGTCAGTCCTGCCTCATCCTCGTTTCGAAAGGCGCGGCAACGACCTGTACACCAAGATGAACGTGCCGCTGGTGGACGCCGTACTGGGCGGCGAGGTGGAGGTATCCACCCTAACGGACAAGGTGCTCTTGAAGATACCGCCGGAGACCCAGAACGGCCGCTCCTTCCGTCTAACAGGGAAGGGAATACCACGTCTTGACTCGCCACAGACCAGGGGCAGCATCTTCGTCGCAGCCCAAATAAGCATACCCTCCAATCTATCGGAAAGGGAGAAGGAGCTGTTCCAGGAGCTTCGATCTCTCTCCGACAACAAGGAGTAAACCTATGGTTGGATTCAGAAGTCAGACGTGGGACGATGACGACCCCTGCTTCGTGATAAGCGTCGTGGCGCGTATGTTGAGTGTCCATTCTCAGACCTTGCGTTACTACGAAAGGGAGGGCCTTCTGGAGCCGGCACGCTCCAGGGGCAACATACGCCTGTACTCCCAGCGCGACATCGAGAAGCTGCGGCGCATCAAGTCCCTTACGGAAGACCTTGGTATCAACCTGGCGGGCGTCCAGGTGGTCATGCAGCTGATGGATCGCATGGCCGAGATGGAGCAGGAGATCAAGCGGCTCACGCAGAGGTTGGAACAGGTTCAGGCAAGAAGGGCAAATGAAGAGGCCCGCTAAAACAATTGCCAGCTAAAACAATTGGAGGAAGAGGCAATGGTTCTCAAACCGGATAATTTCACAGAGCAGGGGCAAGAAGTCCTGGCCCTATCCCAGGAAATAATTCGACGGTATAACCACAACCAGTGGGACGTGGAGCACGTCCTGTTGGCCCTGCTGGAGTTGGAGAAGGGGGTTCCCGTTGAGGTCCTACGGCAACTGGGCGTGCCTGTGGACGCGATGAAGCAGCGCGTGGAGGAGGCACTGGAGCAGACCCCAAAGACGGCCTACGAGGCTGCCCAGGTCTACGTCACTCCAAGGGCCACCCGGCTCCTTGAGAACGCCAAGGCTGAAGCCGAGCGGTTCAAGGACGAGTTCATCGGCGCCGAGCACTTGCTCATCGCTGTGACACAGGAACCTCAGGGGGACGCCCCGCATATCCTCAAGGAGTTCGGCGTTGACCAGGAGAAGGTCTATAAGGCACTCGCTCCGGTAAGGGGCGGACATCGCGTCACCGACCAGCGTGCCGAGAACCGCTATCGCTCTCTGGAAAAGTACAGCATAGACCTCACCGCCCTGGCCCGAGAGGGCAAGCTCGACCCCATCATAGGCAGGGACGAAGAGGTGAAGCGGGTCATGCAGACCATCACCCGCCGCACCAAGAACAACCCGGTCATCATAGGCGAGGCAGGCGTCGGAAAGACGGCCATCGCCGAAGGGCTGGCACAGCGTATCGTCTCAGGCGACGTGCCGCAGGTTCTCAGGGACCGTCGGCTGCTGGCCCTTGACATGGGCGCACTGGTCGCAGGAAGCAAGTTCAGGGGCGAGTTCGAGGAGCGTCTGAAGAGTGTCATAGACGAGGTCAAACAGGCTCAGGGTGAAGTTATCCTGTTCATAGACGAAATCCACACGGTGGTCGGCGCAGGAGCGGCTGAGGGGGCCATCGACGCCAGCAACCTGATGAAGCCTGCCCTGGCCCGTGGAGAGCTTCAGTGCATAGGGGCCACCACCATAAACGAGTACCGACAGCACATAGAGAAGGACGCTGCCCTTGAGCGGCGCTTTCAGCCCATATACGTGGAGGAGCCTGACGTGGAGACGGCCATAGAGATGCTCCGAGCGCTTTGCCCGCGCTATGAGGCCCACCACAAGGTCAAGATCGAGGAGTCGGCCCTGGTGGCTGCGGTGAAGCTGAGCCATCGATACATCACGGAGCGTCACCTGCCCGACAAGGCAGTCGACCTGATAGACGAGGCCGCCAGCAAACTACGGATCGACGCGGAGAGCCTGCCGAAGGAACTGAAGGAGCAGGAGGACCGCGTTCGACAGTTGGAGAACCAGGAAGAGGCGGCTTCTCAGCGGGCGGACTATCAGGGCGCGGCGGGATTCAGAACAGAACGGCTTGGTCTTGAACAGGAGTACAACTCCGCCCGCGAGCAGTGGCTCAAGGAGCATAAGATTGACATGGTGGTTGATGAAGAGGACATTGGCCGTCTGGTTGCCCAATGGACGGGCATACCGGTTAGCCAGATGCTGGAAGGAGAGGCCGAGAGGCTGCTGCACATGGAGGAGAGCCTCCACCAGCGAATCATAGGCCAGGACGCCGCTATACGAGTGGTCTCCGAGGCCACTCGTCGCTCTCGAGCGGGACTGAAGGACCCAAAGAGGCCCATCGGCAGCTTCATTTTCTTGGGCCCAACTGGTGTGGGGAAATCCGAACTGGCCCGGGCGCTCGCCCAGTTCCTGTTTGACAACGAGGAGAACATGGTGCGCATCGACATGTCGGAGTACATGGAGAAGCACACGGTGTCCCGTCTCATCGGGTCGCCCCCCGGATACATCGGGTACGAGGAAGGCGGTCAGCTAACAGAGGCCGTCCGAAGACGACCGTTCCGCGTGATACTCTTCGATGAGATAGAGGAGGCCCACCCGGACGTATTCAATATCCTCCTCCAGATACTGGAGGATGGCCGTCTCACCGATGGGCACGGTCGCACGGTGGACTTCCGGAACACCCTGGTTATAATGACCAGCAACCTCGGCACAGGAGAGGTGGGACGGCAGGGCATCGGGTTCCGAAGAGACGGAGACTCCATCACGGAGCAGGAGCGAATGCGTTCATCCATAGAGGATGCCCTGAAGAAGACTTTCAGGCCGGAGCTGCTCAACCGCATTGATGAGATCGTCATTTTCGAGTCTCTGAGCCATGAAGAGATAAAGCAGATCGTGGACCTCATGGTGGGTGAAGTGCGCAACCGCCTGGACGAGCGAGGAATCGGGATAGAGATTTCGGATGACGCCAAAGACTGGCTGGCCAAGGAGGGATTTGATCCTATATACGGGGCCAGACCTCTACGCAGAGCGGTACAGCGATACGTGGAGAACCCCCTCTCCACCCGCATACTGGCCGGGGAGTTCAAGGAAGGCGACGTGGTAATGGTGGAGACAACACCGGAAGGACTGACCTATTCTCGGGCGGATGCGCCCATAGAAGCCCCGGTATAGCGTATAGCCGACGAAAGACCTCTTGTCAGAACATCGCTTTGTAACAGTAGACGGAATTCGAACTCACTACGTAGCAGCAGGATGGGGACCTCCGCTCCTGCTGCTACACGGTCTCATCTCAAACCTAATAGCCTGGGCTCCCAACATAGAGCCTCTATCCCAAAAGTACACCGTATACGCGCTGGATTTTCCAGGCCGCGGAGACTCGGATAAGCCGGACATAGACTATGGAGTGCCCGCGGGAGCGCAATTTATCCGACGGTTTATGGACGCGCTGGGAATCGAACGGGCATCTCTGGCAGGCTGCTCCATGGGAGGAATGATAGCCCTGCGGACAGCGCTGGACTTTCCTGACCGGGTGGAGAAGCTGGTGCTGGTGGATGCCGCTGGCCTTGGGAGGGAGGTGACATGGTTGGTGCGAGTGATGAGCCTGCCCCTGGTGGGAGAGATAATGGAGAGCCCTTCACTTCGGGGAACCAGGGCATCCCTCAAGAATATCTTCTACGATCACGGCCTTATTCAGGACGGATTTCTCCAGGAAATATACCGCACAAGAAGACTGCCCGGGGCCAAACAAGCGGCGCTAAAAATGGTACGTGGCGCAGTTGGCTTGCGTGGAGTGCATAAGAAATGGATAATGACTGAAAATCTAAAGCACCTCAACATCCCGGTATTAATAGTCTGGGGTGCCCAGGACAGGATAATTCCGGTCCACCATGCCTACAACGCTGCCAGAGATGCGCCAAGGGTGAAGCTCTGCGTCTTTGACCAATGTGGTCACTGGCCCCAGATGGAGAAGAGTGCGGAGTTCAACCAGTTGGTCCTGGATTTCTTGGATGAAGAATAGACGTTTCCCCACGATAGTTATGGATCACTTGGAATACAGGTATGTATAGAAAGAAAGCGCCAGCCTATAAGCCGTGGAAGGACGAGAGGGTACTCAAGTCGCTTTCCATAGTTCTTGTACTGACGCTGATCACTGTCATAGTTCTCCTCAGGGACCAACTCCCCCACTACCAATCAATTGGATACCTGGGGGTCTTTGTGCTCAGCTTCGTTGGCAGCGCCTCTATCCTGGTTCCCGTACCGGGTATAGCGGCCGTATGCGCAGGCCCCGGCCTACTGGGCCTGTTCCCATTGTGGGTGGCCCTTCTTGCGTCGGTGGCAGAAGCCCTGGGAGAGTTATCGGGCTACATGATAGGTTTCAGCGGCCGTGGCTTTGCGGAGAACAACCGCTTCTATCCACGCATAGAGCGGTGGATGCAGCGCCGAGGATGGATTGCTCTCGCGCTGGCATCTTCGATCCCCAACCCCATGTTTGACCTGATAGGTATAGCCGCCGGTACACTCAAGTACCCGATATGGCGGTTCCTTGTGGCGGTGTGGGCAGGAAAGCTGGTAAAGTCCCTGACCATCGCATACGCCTGCTTCTATGGAATCGAAGGGGCGCTAAGGTTCTTCGGGTTGGGCTGAAGCAGCACGCCGCGTACACTTCCCTGGCACACAAGCGGTCACACCAAGAGCGTCTGTTATGTTTGCAAGCCTGGGGGCAAGGGCAACCGAAGAGGAAAATGAAGACCAGCGCGCGTCAGAAGACCGGAGAGGGCACAGCTACAGACTCTTTGGCATTCGCCCCGACAACTCGTATATGGCACCCACGGCCATATCTTCATCGTCTCAACGTAAGTTGATTCGGCGAAGCGTAGCCATGTCAGTACGGTGCATGGTCTGCTGGTACGCCAGGGTACCACGCCATGCACCGTCCCCATTCAGAAAGGACAACACGGCCAGGGCTTTGTCTAAGATTGGAACCTTCATATCGGTGTTCCTATAGTCCAACCTATATCTGAATTGTACCGTGGCAGCCGTGGCATTGCAACAAGACCCCTACCAGCCCTGAGAAGCTCCCCTTAAAACATGGACCTGACGATGATGGCTTCGTCGCGTCCAGGGCCGGTGGAGATCACGTCAATGGAGCAGCCCATGAGCTGCTCCAGTCGTTCCACGTAGTTTACCGCCTCCTGGGGAAGGTCGGCGATGTTGCGAGCGCTGGCAGTTGGTTTTTCCCATCCGGGAAGGTCTTCGTACACCGGCTCACACGCCTCCAATGTAGAAGCGTTGGTTGGAAACCGATTGATTATCTCGCCATTCAAGCGATAAGCCACACAGACCCTGATGGGTGAAATGCCGTCCAGCACATCCAACCGGGTAATTACGGCCGAGGTTATACCATTTATGTCAACGGAGTATCGTGCGGCCACCGCGTCAAACCAGCCACAACGGCGTGGGCGTCCTGTGGTGGTGCCGTACTCCCAGGCCCTCTTCCGAATGAAGTCCCCTATTTCATCATTCAACTCCGTAGGGAGTGGGCCTGTCCCGACTCTGGTGGTGTAGGCCTTGTAGACACCCGCTATCTCCTTGATGTGTTTGGGACTGATGCCGAGGCCGGTACATGCCCCTCCCACGGTGGACGAAGAGGAGGTAACATAGGGATAGGTTCCGTGGTCAATGTCCAACATAGCGCCCTGAGCGCCCTCCAGGATAATACGCTTGCCTGCGGCCAATGCCTCCTGTAGTATCGGTTCCACGGGCTTGATGTAGTCCTTGAGTTCCCTTCCCCACACCCTGCACTTCTCGTAGGTCTCATCCAGGGAGAGGGGCTCTCCCACGTAGAGCTTTGTTATCAGTGCGTTCTTCTGCTCAAGCACGAAGCTGAGCCTGGTTAGAAGCGCTTTCTCATCCAGAAGGTCAACCATGCGTATGCCTGTCCGTGCGGCCTTGTCCATGTAGGCCGGGCCGATCCCCATGCCTGTGGTGCCCAAGGCTCCCCCACCCTCTGCCCGAATGCCCTCTTCCAGGCGGTCCAGCATAGTGTGGTATGGCATGATCACATGAGCCCTATCGCTGATGCACAGGCGGCTCACATCCACTGACCTTGCCTGAAGGCTATAAATCTCTTCAAGAAAGGCGTCCGGGTTTACCACCACTCCGTTGCCGATGATGCAGGTGGTCGAAGGCCTCAAGATGCCCACCGGAATCGAGTGGAACTTGAACTCTCCCAAGTCGGTGATGACGGTGTGGCCGGCGTTGTTGCCGCCGTTGAAACGGGCGACGATATCGGCTTCGCCCGAGAGAAAGTCTACCACCTTCCCTTTACCCTCATCTCCCCACTGACCTCCGATTATGGCATAAGCAGGCATATCATACCTTTCACAGAGTGCAGGTTACTGACACAAACCGTGGAGATTATAGCAAACGAGGAACTGCTTGGAAAGGGAAGTTTAGCTTGGGAGAGCAAGCCACCAAATAGTGTGGCCTCAGGACTCCAGGTTTTTCTCCATACGTTGGATTTCCTGCTCCACCTCTTGCAACCGACGGTAGTCCTCTTCAAAGAGCTTATAGCAACGTTCCAGGTAGAGCTGGGCCAGCATGGCTGCCGATGCCACAGGCATCTCCGTAGTCTGAATGAGCCTCGGTATCCAGTAGTGTTCCGGCAGATATTTGGCCAGGGTAGATATCTCGTCCTCGGTCTCCTTCATCAGGCGTGGGTCTGAACCTTCGGCGGCGAATCGCAGCTTGCCCACCAGTTTGGAGAGCTCGCTCAGCTTGTCCGGCTCCCCCATAAGTTCGTAGATGAACTCATTCACCGAGGGCGCTTCGGGTAGAACCAGTGTCTCCAGGGACTGCTCCCACAGGCGAGAGTATTCCTGCTGCAGATCACTGACCACCTGCATCATGTCCATAGGATCGTTGGAGTCGCCGGTGCCACCGTCAATGAGGTCGTCGTCCCTGGTCTCAGCCAGGTGTCTAATCTGGTCAAGGCAATCGACCTTCTCCGGAATAGGTGGGAATGCAAATCCAGCGAGGCTCTCAGAACTCATACCCTGCATCTGGTTGGCAAACATGGGTGGAATGTACTTGGACACGTCCACCTTGATTGGCAGTGCAATTACGTAGGTGGCCAGCACCGACTCAGGGTCATACTTCTGGCGGAAGTACACCAGGGCATGCCCTTTTGGAGTTTCCTTTGTTCCACGCTCGAAATACAGTTCCAAATTTAGCCTCTTCGCTCAAGTCTTGCGCATCATTATACTACGAAAGCAAGGGGCAATCCTACACCCATAACGCATATACAGGGTAGGGTCCGTTTCTCCATTGCCCTCTATCCATCCACTGGAGCGTCCCGGGAACTAAGACGCTTTTCCCCGCGCGAGGCCGTTGATGTGGTGTGCTAGAATGGGATAGCTGTAAATGGGCGGCGGCATAGGCCGCTAGCAAGCCTCACGCCAGTTGACAATGACCGACAAAACCACAGGAAGGACGTAAGACGAGATGCAGCAATTCACAGAACCAAGAGAGCGCTTACTACTAGGGCCGGGCCCAAGCAACGTCAGCCCCCGGGTAATCAGGGCTATGACCCTGCCCCTCATGGGCTATTTGGACCCCACGTTCCTCAAGGTGATGGACGAGATGACCGAACTGCTGCGCCAGGTCTTTCGCACCTCCAACGAATTCACTCTGGCTGTCTCCGGGACTGGCACATCCGGGATGGAAGCAGCCCTGGTCAACATGCTGGAGCCGGGCGATACAGCGGTTGTCGGCACTCACGGTCTCTTCGGACAGCGCATAGCGGACATCGCTTCACGCTGTGGAGCCAATGTGATCACGGTGAGCGCTGAGTGGGGCAAGACCCTGGACCCGATGGAAATAGAGAAGGCCCTGAAGGACGCTGGACAGGTCAAGCTCCTGGCCGTGGTGCACGTGGAGACATCAACTGGCGTCGTCCAACCCCTGGCTCCCCTGGCCGAGATTGCACACAATAACAATGCCCTCTTCCTTGTGGACGCCGTGACATCGCTTGGCGGAGTCGACCTGCGGGTGGACGAGTGGGGCGTGGACATATGCTATAGCGCTACCCAGAAGTGCGTCGGCTCACCCCCAGGGCTCTCCCCTATCACCCTCAGTCCCAGGGCGGTGGAAGTCTTGAGGCAGCGCCAGACTCCTGTTCAGAGCTTCTACCTTGACCTGCTTCAGCTTGAGCGATACTGGCTGACCGACCGGGCATATCATCACACGGCATCCATGTCCATGATCTACGCCCTGAGGGAGGCCCTCATGATAGTGATGGAGGAAGGACTGGAAGCCAGGTACGAACGACACCAGCGAAACGCAGATGCCCTTAAAGCAGGGCTTGCAACCCTTGGCATGCAGCCTTTGGCCGCAAAGGGCTCCCAGGCCAACCCGCTGACCGCGGCGCTTGTCCCCGATGGGATAGACGAGGCGAGGGTGAGGCGCAGCCTTCTTGGAGAGTACGGCATAGAGATAGGCGGAGGGTTCGGGCCGCTGGCAGGAAAGATATGGCGCATCGGCCTCATGGGTGAGTCCTCGCAGAGCAGCCACGTCCTGACGCTACTCCACGCCCTGGAAGTTCTCCTGGCACGGGAAGGGTTGGAGATTGCCTCCGGGTCGAGCATCGCGGCGGCCCACCAGGTGCTGGCGGGGGGATAGAACCTTGAGTCATGGCATTGGTATCAATGGGTCGATCTCACGTTACGGTCTTAGCTTGACTCCCACTGCCAATGTCTAACGATCAGGCTAGCCCCGGTGCCCAGAATACCACCTACAGTAGCTATTCCAATTAGCAAAGCCCCGATGACGATTGGTAGTGAAGGCTGAAGAGGAGCATTAGGTCCCTCGAAAGCACCTCTTATAAGGCCATGAATGCCTGCCCCCACCACCAGTCCAACCGTCATACTCACAGCAATTCCTAGCACCCACTGTAAGACGTCAGCGATTTTGGACACTTTTTGAGGCCTAATAAACCCGAGAGATTTTGGGGTGGTAG
>JAQBZZ010000036.1 GCA_027622595.1 Chloroflexota bacterium | reverse complement strand
TATACGAGGAGCTCCTTCACCCCAATCTCTCGGGTCCCGAAGTGTCCAATAAGTGCTGACACCCTACACCTGGGTACAGGCAACGGCAACTGCGGCCAGTACAGCAACCAGCAGGGCGGTTGATCGTATTCGCACGGCTAAACCTCCTCACATCATGGCTTCGGTTATCTCAAATGTCGGCGGATCAGACTTGCCAACAGCTTAGCTTTGACCAGGCGCAGACGTCAATCTCCGAATCTATAGGCCGCGCGACTCGGCGCTCGTTTGTCGTTGTTTGCCTGTTGGTGATGTGATATACTGAGTGAAAATTTATCAGACGCCAGCACAAACCCCAAAAGTGAGGTAGATATCGATGGCTACTACTATTGAGCGCTCCGGTGAATACAAGGTTATAGGCACAAGGCCAATCCGCCCCGACGGAGTGGACAAGGTTACTGGTCGGGCCAAGTACGCCGCAGATGGGCCTGTTGCTGGTCTTCTGTATGGCAAGACGCTGCGCAGTCCCCACGCTCATGCGCTCATCAAGTCTATCGATGTGAGCAGGGCTTTGAAACTTCCGGGGGTCAGGGCAGTGGTGACCAGTAAGGACCTTCCTCAGGCTCCGGATGAACCGGTTTCCCTGGGAGAGGGGCCAATGGTGAACCTGCGCTTCCTTTCTGCAAACATCTTGGCCCAGGGTAAGGTCTTATATAAGGGCCATGCGGTGGCGTCAGTGGCCGCGGACTCTGTCAATATTGCAGAGGAGGCCCTTGCCCTCATAGACGTTGAGTACGAGGTGCTTCCTCCTGTCATGACTGCGCTTGAGGCGATGAAGGAGGGCGCTGCCATCCTCCATGAAAATCTGACTACCACCTCTCTGGGTAAGAACACAGGCAAGGTCAGTAATATTGCGACGCAATCCCAGTTCTCTGCCGGCGATGTGGAGAAGGGCTTCAAGGAGTCTGACCTGGTCATTGAGAGGGAGTTCACTACTCCAACGGTGCATCAAGGCTACATTGAGCCTCAGTCTGTCACGGCTCTGTGGAACACCGATGGTGAGATTACCATTTGGACAAGCACTCAGGGACACTTTGGGATAAGGCAGAACTCTGCCGCCGTGTTGGGAGTGCCTGTGTCCCAGGTCCGTGTAATACCTATGGAGATTGGCGGAGGGTTTGGTGCGAAGACAACATTCTACTTTGAACCACCTGCTGCCATAATGTCCCGAAAGACGGGACGTCCTGTGAAGATGACCATGACCCGTGCCGAGGTGCTGGAGGCCACGGGGCCCGGGTCCGGCTCGTATACAAGGGTGAAGATGGGGGTCAAGAAGGACGGGCAGATTGTTGCCGCCCAGGCCTACCTGGCCTTTGAGGCTGGTGCATTCCCCGGTTCTGCTGTGAACGCGGGTGCCATGTGCATGCTGAACATGTACAACATTGAGAACATACTTATAGATGCCAACGACGTGGTTGTGAACAAGCCGAAGTCCGCGGCCTATCGCGCTCCCGGCTCTCCTCAGGCCACCTTCGCTGTTGAGTGTGTGGTGGACGAGATATGTGAGCAACTGGGGATGGACCCTCTGGAATTCCGTCTGAAGAACGCCTCCAAGGAGGGAGACCGCCAGGCTTCTGGTGTACCCTTTGGCAGGATAGGGAACATAGAGACTCTAATGGCTGCCAAGGATAGCCCTCACTACAACGCTCCCCTGGAGGGGAAGTATCGGGGCAGGGGTATTGCCAGCGGCTTCTGGTTCAATGGCGGGATGCAGTCCAGCTGCAACATTGCGGTCAATCCGGACGGCACCGTCGGTCTGGTGGAGGGGTCGGTGGACATCGGTGGAACCAGAGCGGCGATCGCCATGCAGGCAGCTGAGGTCCTTGGCCTGGCAATGGAGGACGTACATGCGGTGGTGGCCGATACGAGTTCGGTTGGATATACGGCCGTGACGGGAGGGAGCCGGACCACTTTTGCGACAGGCTGGGCTGCCTATGAGGCCGCTCTGGATGTGATTGGCCAGATGAAGGAGCGCGTTTCCAAGCTCTGGGAGACGTCGGTGGATGAGGTTGAGTTCAATGATGCGGTCTTCACCCGTAAGGGCAACCCTGAGCAGCAGGTTACCTTCAAGCAACTGTCCGGACGTCTGATGGAGACGGGCGGCCCTCTTGTTGGAAAGAGCACCGTTTCCCCTCGTGGCGTTGGAGCCGCTTTTGCTCACCACATTGTTGATGTGGAGGTTGACCCGGAGACGGGCAAGGTGGATATTCTCCGGTACACGGCGCTCCAAGACGTTGGCAAGGCGATTCACCCCAGCTACGTCGAGGGACAGATGCAGGGCGGTGCTTCTCAGGGAATTGGATGGGCCATAAACGAGGAGTACTTCTACAACGACAAGGGACTGATGGCAAATGCCTCCTTCCTGGACTATCGTATGCCGACGTCTCTTGACCTGCCCATGATCGACACGATTATGGTGGAGGTTCCAAACCCTGGGCATCCCTACGGCGTACGCGGCGTCGGCGAGGTATGCATTGTGCCACCGCTTGCGGCGATTGCCAACGCGATCTCACATGCCATAGGGGTGAGAATGTACGACCTGCCGATGAACCCTGGCCGTGTGCTGGCAGCGGTCTTGAAGAAGGAGAAGCTGTAGCTATACGGCTACAACACCGCACCTCTCAATTTAACGAAGATGCGAAGCGCCCAATCGTGGTACCACGATTGGGCGCTCTCTATTGCAGTCTGCTGAGAAGGTCTCCCTGTCCGCCAGCGAGGTTCAGTTCGGGGTCATCCACCTTCATCCAGAAGAAGGAGAACGCGTAGGGCGGGCCACCGTCGCTTGGACTGCTTTCATAGTGAAGCCATGCTGATGCCACAGGGCCTGTTGGTTCCAGGTGGTAAATGTGACGGTGGTGGGTTTCGTCCCTGTATGGGGCAGCTTCGTGGAGGTAACGCCCCAGAAGCCGAACAAACCTGACTTGGTCAAGGCCGCTTTCCTCGTATACCTCACGGAGCACCGCTTTACGTGGGCTCCGCCTTCTTCTACCGTGCCCGCGGGAACCTGGATGCCTGCCTCCGGGAAGTCGCGATGCCTGAACACCAGCAACTCGTCCCCCCGCGTTACGTAGGCAAGGACTTTATTGACTATTGTGCCCAAGCAGGTCTGCCATGGTGACTTGGTCTAGGATAATCCTGGAAGTCTAAGACTTTTGCGGGGAGACGGTTATCTTTCGGCTCTCTCCCATCCCTGTGCTCTCGGTGGTAACCTCAGGATGTTCTGCCAGGGTGATGTGTATAATCCGCCGCTCGTTGGCGGCCATTGGCTCCAGGGTAACGGGGTTTCCAGTGGCAGCTACCCGCTCGGCGACCCGTGTGGCGAGTATCCTGAGAGCGTCGTAGCGCCGTTCACGGTATCCCTCTACGTCCAGGACTACACGGCCCTCTGCTCTCTGGCTCACCAGCAGGTTGGCGATGAACTGGAGGGCCCTCAGTGTCTCGCCCCTGCGGCCGATGAGGAGCCCCGAGTCCTCGCCCTCTATGTCGAACTCCACCGTATCTTCCTGCGCAGCATCCTGAGGTCTGGCGGAAGCCTGAGCGGAGGCTTTCATGGTACGGAGGAGGTTGTCCACGACCAGCTTGGACACGGCAACGAGGCCGGATGGGGATGTGGTGAGGGTGGCCCGTACACGGGCGGGTTCGGCTCCGAAGCCCAGTATCCCTCCCTTACCTTGGCTGATTACGTCTATTTCTACCTGATCGCGTTCTGCGCCGAGCTGTTCCAGGGCGATCTCTATTGCTTCCTCGACTGTTCTTCCCGTCGCTTCCGTTGTTTCCATCTTGCACAATCTCCTTGACCGGCTGGGCCGGGGCAGTCTGGGGGGCCGGCCCTGTCTTCCTGGATGGGAGCAGGTTTCCCCAACCGGTAATAAAGTACTGAATACCCATTTGAATCAGGTTGGAAGCCACCCAGTACAGCGCAAGGCCGCTGGGGAGCTGAAAAGAGAAGAATGTCAACATCAGCGGCATCATCCACAGCATCATCTGGTTGGTCTGGGCCTGCCTGGCGTCCGCGGACGGGACTGTGGACATCTTCTGAACGGCCCACATGGATAGCCCCACCAGTGCGGGAAGCAGGAAGTCGTTCTGTTCTCCAGGCCCAAGGGCCAGGTCCAGCCAGAGGAACTTGCTGTTCAGCGGCACCGCTTCGTTTACAAAAGGGAGCCAGGAGTATAGCTTCTGAGAAAGCCCGATAAGCTTCTCGGGCTGGGCCGGCAGGGTCTGTATGATGCCCTGGTATAGCCCAATCCAGATGGGCATCTGAATGAACATGGGGCCAAGGCACCCCAGAGGGTTGACGCCGTGGGTCTTGTAAAGGGCCATAGTCTCTCTGGACAGGCTGGCCTTATCGTTGGCATATTTCTGCTGTAGTGCTTTAACCAGGGGCTGTATCTGGGACATCCCACGGGTCATCCTGATCTGTTTGAGGGTCAGCGGCATGGTGACCAGGCGGATTATCACGGTGAACACCAGAATGCTGAGTCCGAAGTTGTGGAACAGAATGACGTACAGGAACACCAGGCTGTTTACCATGGGTCCCAGGATGAGCTGGTTCCATATGAGGCCTACAAAATCCAGCATTCTCTACCTCACCGCTCCATAAGAGTGGCTGTTATTGGGCCGTTGTCCTAGATGCACTGTGCCTGTATCCATTGCTATATGCCTTCCCTTAGCTGAATGCGTACCCTATCCGCACCGGGCTTCATCCTTTGTGTTGTAACACCATAGCTCCGTCCAGAACCCGCGCTCCAGGTCTGCGGCCCGGACCGAGTGGTCCATGACACTGAAGTAGATTATTGAGTCTGAGTCTGAGGGTGAGCCTGTAAGGGGAGCGCGGATGCGGTCCTTGGCGGAGAAGGAGCGTATCTCCTGCCCGTCCTGGGCGTGTACCAGGAAGAGGTCTCCCTTGTCGTTGGCGACTATTACACCTTCGGGGACCAGGGCGGGTGCGGATACTATCGGGTCACCGGTCTCGAATGGGGTCTGCCATACGGGTTGTCCCGTATCAGCGTCAAGGGCGTACAGGTTGCCGTCCAGGGAGCCGACGTATATGGTCTCTCCATCTGAGACCGCCTTGGTCCAGAACCAGTTCTTCGCCTCAAAGGGAGCGGTCCATACCTCGACACCTGTGCTGGCATTCAGGGCGTAGAACTTCCGATCAAAGGAACCGATGTATACGCGCCCATCCATGACCAGTGGCGTCGAGGCCACTGCGCCGTTGGTGGTGAAGCGCCATATCTCCCGTCCCTCATCAAGGGTGACGGCGTAGACGTTGCGGTCGAGTGAGCCGAAGTATACGATGTCCTCATATACCACCGGGGCGGACCATATCTTTTTGCCGGTTTGAAATTGCCACTTCTTTATCCCCTGGTTGGCGTCCAGGGCATAGAGTGTCCCAGCCGATGTGCCTACGATTACCGTGTCCTTTGCTACTACGGGAGACCCCACAATGTGGTCTTCGGTTGGGAATTCCCATGCCTTGACATGGTTAACGCGGTCAACGGCGTACAGTGTGCCGTTGTATCCGCCTACGAAGACAAGCTCATCGCTCATAGCGGGGCTGCCGTAAATCCCTTCCAGCGATTCGTCCTCATCTCCCGGGAAGCTCCACATGAGCGTGCCATTTTCTTTATCCAGTGCCAGGAGCCTGGCCTCCTGGGAGCCGATGTAAACGACATCGTCGGCCGCCACCGCACCGGACCATCCTGATTCTGCTGTGAACCCGCCTGTTTGACAGCCTGCCACGGATAGCAAAACCAGTGGCACCAGAAGGAGCCAGAGGCGGAGACGTGTCTTTGATGATCCCGGGTTGGTTACGATTTAGTTACTCCACGTTGCCATAGAATATGAGGGTGGATGGAGCGCCCCCTGAGAACTGCATAAAGAGATATGGTCACGATGGTGAGGGTGGTCAGGGAACCGGGTCGTAGCCCGTCCCGCCGATAGGCGTGCATTTGACCAGCCTACGCAGGCTCAACCACAGGCCACGTATCAGGCCGTGTTGTGAGATGGCCTGGTGAGAGTATTCGGAGCAGGTTGGTTCGTACCGGCAGGCGACCGGCAAGAAGGGTGATATTGCTCTCTGATACAATCGGATGGCCGACAGAGTTCCCTTCATGATGCTCTCACCTTCTCAATCTCAGAGACGGTCTCCAGCAGGTCAGCCCTGCGGAGAAGCCCTCTCACGGAAGCCTTTAGCTGATGGTAGTCGGCAGACCCGGCTTTACCCCTGGCAATGAACACCATGTCCCATCCACTTTTGACAGGGGTGTGTCGAACCGCCTCCCTCAGCCTTCGCTTTATAAAGTTCCTGACTACTGCGTTGCCAGTCCGTTTCCCCACACTAAACCCGAACCTGTTGACACTGTCCGCACCGGTGGGCAACGCTTTCAGCACTAATAGATCATTGGCCCAGGACCGGCCAAGGCGATAGATGAGAGAAAAGTCCTGGGTTCTCCTGAGACGTAGCTCCTTTTGCATTTAGCCTAAGGGCAATCTGCAAGGACAAAGTAGGGCTGCATGCAGCTATACGGTGAGTTTCTCCCGACCCTTGAAGCGCCGCCGCTTGAGGACGTTCTGGCCGCCGCGCGTGAACATACGGGAGAAGAAACCGTGGACTCTTTTCCTTCGCCTAGCTTTTGGTTGATAAGTTCGTTTTGGCATTGTACTGGACAGGATTATAATTGCTGTTGGTCATGGGTGTCAATTGAGCGTTGTGCATAATTCACAGAAGGAGACCTCAATTGAACGAAGAAATAGATGATAAACTCCCTGTAGAACAGAATGGGGAGGAAGAAATGGCCGAATTTAAATGCCCAGGCTGTGACGTTATCCACCTTATACAATATCATGGTTATGGCTCAGGTAGTCACAGCAACTATGGCGGGCGGATACAAGGAACGGTTACTTGCGGAAGGGACATTAACCCCGACCGTTCCTCTTATGCTAGGCGGATACCGTGTAATGAGAAAATAGTGTTCGAGATTTCTGAGAATACAGTCTCCTTCCTGCCAGGGAACCTCTTGCGACAGAACCTAAAGACTAGGGCCGAGGGAGTGCATGAGAACGCCAGAGCGATGATTGAGGAGGCTCTGAAGTGCTTCTATGGGGGATCGTATGTGGGGGTCATTGCCATGTGTCGTTCTGCTGTAATAGAAGAAATCTTAGGTAAGGATGTGGGTAATAGGGATGATAACGTTCCAGGCTTAGTAGACAAGGCGAAGAAAAGGGGGTTAGTTGACGCCCAAGACGAAGTTCGAGCCATCAGCGCAGGGTTGATAGCAAGAGAAGCCCTACATCACATGGGAGATGTCACCCAGGATGACGCTCTTTTCGCTATTAGGGCTGGCGTTGAATTTGTTAATAACGTGGCTGGAAGGACGCCAAAGCCTGCAAAGCCATGAGAGACAAGTAGCAATGGACAGTAACCTTACGGATGCCTCGCACTCTGATGTGGTTCAAAGAGCGTTGTCCTTTGAGCCGAGAGAACGCACGCTCCACGGCTTGCCGTTGGGAGTACAGAGCCTTCCAGCTTGGCATACTCGATTGAATACCACGAGTACGCATCAGCTTCTTGTGTCCTTTGTTGACCATGATTATCGGCTGGGCATGGTATTGCTGGCGTACCACTCGGAACAAGTCAATGGAAAAGTACGAAAGAACACTACCAATTAGCTAGGAGTTAGTACGATATCAGGGAGGTTACAGGTGTATACTAATCGCAATAGGTCATTGGGCAGGGGCTTAGACGTACTTATCGTTGTGCTAACTGACTTCTTCGTCCTAATGACGGGGTTGGATTTAGTTGGAGCCAAGTCCGTCGAGGGCTTCTCAGCACAGGTTGTTCTATTAAGTGCAATAGGGCTATCGGTCTTGTTGCCGATAAAGCTCGTATCTGGCTGGAGATAGGTTTTGAATAATGCTCAATTGAAATGCACTTCGATGCTTGATACGCCCGCGTTGAACGGCTTTTGACCCTGTTGCACAGCCGTATTACAATGACTTCTGTGCTGAGTTGAGAACGATGCCCGATAGTGTAGCGGTAGCACGTCAGCCTTTGGAGCTGAAATCCCTGGTTCGAATCCAGGTCGGGCAGTCTTTTGTAATAGAACGGTAGAAGATTATGGCAAAAGGCCTGGGCTAAACATTTTGCGCAGGCCATTAACCGCGAAGGTTACTCCGCAATGTCAGCGCTAATCCCAAGATTCAGGACGTACGGAACACAGCCCTTTGGCGTGGCTGTCCTTCATGGAGGGCCGGGCGCGCCGGGAGAGATGGCTCCCGTAGCTCGGGAACTCTCGTCGCTGAGAGGCGTGTTGGAGCCGCTTCAATCGGCGTCATCCGTGGAAGGACAGGTCCAAGAGTTGCGCGCCGTACTGCACGAGAATGCGGAACTGCCTGTTACACTCATCGGCTGGTCGTAGGGCGCGTGGCTTGGGTTTATTCTTGCGTCAAAATACCCCTCCTTCGTGAGGAAGCTCATATTGATCGGGAGCGGGCCATTCGAAGAAGCATACGCTCAACGCATCATGGAAACGAGATTGGGCCGGCTCAGTGAGGCGGAGAGGACGGAGGCCTTTGCCTTGATGGAGACTTTGAAGAACCCGGCTTCAGGAGAGCCGACAGCCGCTCTGGCCCACTTCGGTGCCATGATGTCCAAAGCTGACATGTATGATGCTCTGCCACACAAGAGCGAAGCCCTGGAAGTCCAGGGCAGCGTTTATCAAAGCGTGTGGCCGGAAGCTGCGAAACTGAGGAGCAGCGGGGAGCTTCTAGCCCTTGGGAAAGACATCCAGTGCCCCGTGGTTGTCATTCACGGCAAGTATGACCCGCATTCATACGAGGGAGTCAACGACCCTCTTTCCGGCGTTCTAAAGGACTTCAGGTTCATCCTGTTGGACGAGTGTGGGCATGAACCCTGGTTTGAGAGACGTGCACGGGAGCGCTTCTACCAGGTTCTGAGGGATGAGGTGGGCCGTTCGCCAAGCTCAGGGTAAACTCCGCGACTGAAGAATCTAAGGCGAAGAGATGTGTTTAGGCGAAGGCTTTAGATTCTTCGGTTCGCTCAGAATGACATTAGAGCTATGTCATCACCTGATATACATGACATAAGGGGATAATTACCTTTACAAATATTGTAGGGAGGGCCGAGTTGGCTACGGCTAAAGGGGAAGAGGCACGGATTTCCGAGACTGGGCACTTCTGGTCACGGCTTCCGTGAATTCCATGTAGGCCAGACCGTCCTCGAAGGTGGTCCGTCTCACCTGTTCCAGACCACGGATGGCGTTGATGAACTCTTCCTCCACTCGCCAGGTCTCCGTTTTCTCAGGGGCGACCGCAATTTCCTTCAGAGAGTTGTCACCACGGCGTCCACCGTACAGGGTCATCGAGGCGGTATCAAGGTGAAGTGTACCCTCCGTGCCGAACAGCCAGGCATCGCCGGCACCGCCGAGGCCAGTGACAGCGCTGAAGGCCAGATGTGCCTGTGCGCCGCACGCAAATTGACTCAGCACGTCCACATGGTCGGGGACTGTGACCTGTGTGAGCAGGCCATCGGCGTCGACACGCTGCGGAACTGTTACTTTTGTCATGGCGAATACTTCGGTGGCAGGCCCCACCCAGCGCATGAGGGCCTCATACCAGATTCCCATATTCAGCACGTTGTACCCGCTGACCGAACGGTCGTGACGCCATTGCAAAGGCCCCCAAAATTCAGGGAAGCCGCCTTGAGTGGCACGCAGTTCGATGGCGGTGATGGCTCCCAGATAGCCCAACCCGATTATGTCCTGAATCGTGCGGTCTACCTTCAATGTGAATGGCGATGGTACGACCTGGGCGACCAACTGCGGATTTCGTCGTGAGGCATGTACCATAGCCCTTGCCTCTGACGCATCCATTGCCATGCGCGCTTCTGTTAGGATGTGCTTGCCGGCATCCAGGGCGGCCAGCGTGATGGGGCAGTGCATGTAGGGCCATGTGCCGATGCAGACCGCGTCGATGTCGGGGGACTGGACCATCTCCAGCCAACTATCGTACACGCGCTCGATGCCGAACTCATCTGCAACGCGCTGGCCGGAATTGCGGCTCCGGTTGGCTATGCCTACGACCTCGACTCTCTCAATGGCTTGAAAACCGGGAATGTGCTTGGCGCGGCTGTTGGCCCCTGCGCCCGCGACGCCGATCCGTATGTGTTGAGTACCGGCATTATTGCTCATGGCATCTCCTGTAAGGTCCGTCATACCAACGGTGCACTAGACCGATATGGTCCCGCTGAGCCTTGCCCAAAAAGTTGAGACTTACCATGTCACCCTGAGTTCATCGAATGGGCTCCTCAGAATGACATTTTAGGCAAGACCGTCCCGCGGTCTTGTTCCAAGAGGTCCGGGACAGTTCACAACAACTCGGCTATCCGAGGGTTGTGATGGGTCTGCATTGGAGCAGGTAGAGATTCCCCTGGTAATATGCACACTCGATGTCGACAGGCCAGCCCATCTTGGCTTCCAGTTCGACTGCGAGACGTGCCATCTCGATCGCCTGCTCATTGGTGATTGATGGCTGCCACTGCAATTCCATCGGCACGTCGATTTCCTCAGTGCCACCGGGGACCGGCACAGTCATGCTGGCCTTCTCACCAATTTCCGCGGTGACGATCTCCATATCGGCTTTGCGGATGATGAAGGTGTCCGGGGTGACGGTGCCTGCGACGATGCTTTCGCCGAGGCCCCAGCTGGCATTTATCGCAATCTCCTCCCGGTTTCCCGTAATGGGATTCGCACCGAACACAACGGATGAGACCTCCGCAGGCACAAGCTGCTGCACAAGGGTCGCCATTTTCATATTGTCCAGTGGAAGGCCAAGTCGTCGCCGGTACTCCATAGCGTGCGGGCTGTAAACGGAGCGCCAGCAATCGGCGATTGATTTGGCTACCGCGTGCTCGCCAACGACGTTGAGGAATGTGTCGTGTTGTCCTGCGAAGGAGGCTGATACGCCGTCTTCATCCAGAGCTGAGGAGCGGACCGCTACGCTGAGCTGGTCTTGCCGGCAGAGCTCGGATAACGCGCGATAGGAACTGACTATACGGTCGTACAGGGATTCCGGGATCAGGTGTCCCTGATCAGCCGTAGAGTCCTGCGGGAACCGACCGCTCATGGCCTGATCGAAGGCCTCTGCGGTGACGGCAAATCCGGGTGGAACGCGGTAGCTCTCTGCAAGGACGCTCAGATGGGCAACCTTCCCCCCTACCATGGAGGGATTATCGCTGTCTGGTTCTCCCAGCCATAGGATACTCATGTACTTTACCCACGCTCCCTCTTGATGAAGCCTTCGATTCAATTGCGTCCTGGTAGTATATCACCGTCGGCGAGGAGACGGCCATTCTGGTAGCCATGAGCGCCGTGCTTGAACCGAAAACCAGGGTTAATGTACGGTGGCGGACTGCTTCGAATAGTCGCAATGTGAAGCTGCTTTGCAAAACTATTCAAAGCTGCTGGAAGAGAACCTGAAGGTGCTGTACACTGTACCACCATATTCCGTGGAATAGCAAAACGGAGGCTTCATGACGCAAACAGCCGAATTTCCGCTGCCCGATCCAAGCTATGAGGCTTTTACCTGGGTTTTGCAGGACGAGCACAACCCGGCCTCACACACACCTCTTATAGCAAGCGCAACTCCAGTCGCTGGGGTTGGGAGTAATCCAGACGGCCTTCCGACTACCCTGAACGTAAACGGATACAACTATGCGCGTGAAGTACCGAACGCGGCTGGTGCAACGTCCCCTTTTGGGACGACACCAGCGCCGGAACGGGTGGAGGACCTGACGGGATGGCGGCAAGAATGGCTCCCGGAAGTCGAGAAGGCGGCTGACATGCTGGAGGGCTTCGATGGGGCGGTGGTATTGGCTGGCAAATGGGCTGAGGTTCTGGATGGGCATGACCAGGAGTACAGGCGTGCCTTCGGTGGAGTCCACCGTGCAGCCGTGGGGCCAGCCAGAATGGCTGTGACCCGCTTTACGGAAGCGTATGTAGAACGCTTCGGGGAGCACCGTCGCACCGATGTTATGTCTCTGTTGCTGGGATTTCCAAATCGCTCGCTGGCGCGTGCATGTGCTCTGTGGGATCTGAGCCGAATCCTGCGTACGGATGAATCGCTTAAGAAAATCGCGGAAATTGGAGCCCCCTGGCCTGAAACGCCTGCCGCCAAAGCGTTTCAGGAAGGCTTCACCGCAATGCTCCGAGATTTTGGCTGCACATCGAACAATGGCCTGCAGGACATGCCCACGTGGCGTGATGGGTCTCCCGTCCCGCTTGCAATGATCCGGGCCTATGCTGCACAGGACGACTCTAAGAGCCCGAGGGAATCGACTCTTCTGCATACAAGCCGACGTTTGGAACTGGAGGCGGAGGTACGTAGTAGCTCAGGCGATAACACGGATGCCAGCGATCTTGTACTCCTGTTGGAAATGGCGCAGCAGCTCATCCCGAATCTTGAGGACCACAATTTGTGGTGTGATCAGAGGCTCTTCGCCGCATCCAGGGTACGCTGGCTGGCTGTTGGCGCTCACCTCCGGGACAGGGGCGTTTTGAGTGTCGCTGACGATGTCTTTTTCTATCGCAGAGCCGAACTGATCGAGGCCCTGGAGGGAGGCACCGTTCTATCCAGGGAAGAAGTGGACCGCCGCCGCACCATGCAGGAACGGTTCCGAGCGACATTCCCGCCGCTTTATCTTGGCTTACCGCCCGAGACGCCGGTGTCGGTAGATGAGATTCCAGTGGAGGGCGCTGCTCAGCGGTTGGTCAGGGGTGTGGCGGCCTCGCCCGGGAGTCACAGCGGCAGGGCCAGAGTCATTCAGTCGTTGGAGGAGGCAGGCTCCTTGCAGGAAGGCGAAGTCCTTGTGGTACGGAGCTTGATGCCAGCCTGGACTCCCTATTTCGGGATTATCGGGGCCGTTGTTACCAACTCCGGGGGGCCGATGTCCCATGGAGCTGTGGTCGCTAGGGAGTTTGGGATTCCCGCTGTGGTGGGAACCGGCAACGGCACCAACTTCATCCGGGACGGGGCCACCGTCACGGTCGATGGCACGGCTGGGGTGGTCGTGATCGAGCCGCAATGACTTTTGTAAAAATCTAGCTGACGGGTCTGGCTTTTGAAGAATTATTTGGGTCGATGGTCATGTAACGATGCCGCGCACGCTCATGACGGTTGGAGAGTGAACGGATTTCGAGCGCACCAGAATGCCTTAAGAGCTATCAGCCGATGTAGCAGCCCCTGCGCCCCCCGAACCTTCTTTCGATGCTTCCATCCGGGTACACGATTATGGGTACTGCGTCGCCCAACTTTCTGGCCTCGTCCATGAACTTCTGGCTCAGATCAGCCCGCCGCTCCTCGTATACGACTCCTTCGGAGTCCCACTGTTCGATGAGCCTGGCGCACGCCGGACAGCCTCTGATGGTGTAAGCAACCGGTAATAAAGCCATATGTAAAAAACTCCAATTCGGATATGGGAATGATACATCTTTGGACGATCTCCTGCCAAGAACGGTTTCAGATTGCCAGTTAATAACGTGGGTTTTGGAATTCTGGGTGACTTTCATGGCCTGTGGATGAAGTTGACAGCGGCTGTGGAATGGCTGACAGTGGAGACTGTATTGAGAATTGTAAGGGCTGCGCTTAATCGGCCTGAAGGAGTTGTGACGTGTCGAGAGTGATACATTTTGAAATACTTGCAGACAACCCGGAACGGGCCGTCGAGTTCTATCGTGAGGCTCTAGGCTGGGACGTGATGACTTGGGAAGGACCTCAGGGGTACTGGCTGGTCACGACAGGGCCTGAGGGTACGCCAGGCATCAACGGGGGGATTATGGCCCGGCACTTTCCACAGCCGGTTATCAATACCATCGAGGTGGAGTCTCTGGATGATGCCGTTGGGAAGGTCGAACGTGCAGGAGGCACAAAGATTCACGGCCCCAATGAGATTCCGGGGGTTGGTACTCAGGTCTATTGCACGGATACCGAAGGCAATATCTTCGGGCTGCATCAGCCGTTATCGAGGTAGTTGGAGCAGCCGATGGAACGTGCCAGGCGACCCCGCTATGAGATGCCGGAGTTCATGTGGCGTGCACTTGTGGAGCAGGGACTTGACGGGGCATACCGCAACCGCCCGTCTTACCAGCAGAACGACTACATAGGCTGGATAACCAGGGCGAAACGGGAGGAGACCAGGGACTGTAGGGTGTCAGCACTTATTGGACACTTCGGGACCCGAGAGATTGGGGTGAAGGAGCTCCTCGTAT
>JAQBZZ010000004.1 GCA_027622595.1 Chloroflexota bacterium | reverse complement strand
CAGGGCACTCGCACTCCAGATTGAGGAGTACCTGGTGAACGAGCGAACCACCTCATTGAACCTGGGCACAATGAACTCGGCATGGCCCAATCGGTGGGAGTTGAAGGGTGCCCGCTACTACAACCTGGGTACGTACGGGCAGCAGCGGCTCCTGGATAGAATGTGGTTGGCACAATAAAAACTGCAGATAGAGGGGCTTCGCGAAGCCCCTCTATCTGCCTGGGCCTTCAACAGAAACCCTGACTCATACCTGGGTCAGGGGTAAAAACGATATCTCCTCCTCACTAATGGGAGAGGCAGTGGAAGATTAGCCACCTCCTTGCTGCCCCTCCCATTGCTATCTCCCCCATAAACTCATCGGACCAATGAATCGATCTGTGAACCGGGATTGAATTGCGTCAAGCTCACCACGAGCGGGCAAAAGCAAGTCCGCTCACCCTGAGCTTGTCGAACCATACGAACGGAGCAGCATGAGGCGCTTTTTGACAGGCAGATACCAGTTACCCTTGACTCCTGTGTGTCTCATGGGTAATATTGGTAGACTGACTGGTCGGTCTACACCTTGAAGTCCTTAGAATTGCCAGGCAAAACTTCACAGAAAACATCGGAGGCGCAATGACCACGACGGCGGTTTTACCCATCATCCAGTTCAGAGACAAGTCTCTGGAGCCAATTTGGGAAAAGGTGCAAATGGGGCAACGGCTCAGCTCTGAAGACGGCGTCACCTGCCTTCAGACACGGGACCTGATGTCGCTTGGTCAGATGGCCGATTACGTCAAACGCAAGCTCTGGGGCGACAAGGTCTACTTTGTTTTCAACCGCCACATAAACCCCACCAATATCTGTGTGCTCTCATGCACGTTCTGCGACTTTGCCAAGAAGAAGGGCGATGCCGGTGCCTACGAGATGGGGATGGATGAGATTCTGGCAAAGCTGGACCCGGAGATGCAGGAGGTGCACATCGTGGGGGGGCACCACCCCGATTGGCCCTTTGAGCGGTACGAGGGGATCATCCGCGGTATTCACGAGGCCTATCCAACCATCCGTATCAAGGCATGGACGGCCGCGGAGATCGACTACTTCTGCAAGCGGTTCAAGATGACTGAAGAGGAAGTTTTCGGTCGCATGAAGGATGCAGGCATGGTGTCCATGCCCGGCGGCGGCGCCGAGGTCTTTTCGAACCGGGTCAGGAAAGAGCTGTTTCCCGGCAAGAACAGCGCCGAGCGATGGCTGGAGATTCACCGCATGGCCCACAACATGGGCATCCGCTCCAACGCCACCCTACTGTACGGCCACATCGAGACGCTGGAGGAACGGATACAGCACATGATCCTCCTGCGTGAGTTGCAGGACGAGGCCCCCGGTTTCCTGGCCTTTATTCCCCTGGAATACCAGGTGGGTAACACCAACCTGGTCCCCCGCCAGGCGTCGTCCGCCGAGGACCTGAGGACGATTGCCACGTCGCGGCTGATGCTGGACAACTTTCCCCACATCAAGGCCTACTGGGTGATGATAGGCGAGGAGACCGCCTCCATTGCCCTCAACTTCGGGGCAAGCGACCTTGACGGAACCATCGGCGAGGAGCGCATTGCCCACGCGGCAAAGGCCGCCAGCCCCGTTGGCCTTGCACGGGCGCGGATGCTGAAACTTATCGGGGACGCAGGGAAGACGCCGGTGGAGCGGGACGCCCTCTACAATGAGATTCATGTCTACGATAGTTAGGATCGGGCAGATACCGTACCTGAACTGCGAGCCTTTCTTTCACGGCCTTGCCCTTGATGGCATTGAGCTTTGCCCCATGCCTCCCAGTTCTATGGGGCCGCTGGCACAGGCAGAAGAGTTGGATGCGGCGCCATTCTCCCTTGTGCAGAGCTTCGGCCTGAGAGATAAGTACGAGAGCCTTGGCGACATGGGCATCAGCGTCAAGGGGCCTGTGCGGAGTATTTTGTTCTATTCGCGTGTTCCAATGGGCGAGATTTCAGGGGCCGTGGTGGGCGTGACCCAGGAATCGGCCACCGCGGTGCAGCTTATGAAGGTGCTTTTGGAACAGCGTTACGAAGTGCGTCCCAGGAAGTACGTCGGCCTGGAATCTCCAGGGCTGAGTGCCTTCTTGCTCATCGGCGATGAGGCCCTTGTCACGCACGACAGTGTGGAGGGCTTTCCGTACCGCTACGACCTGGCAGACGAGTGGCTGAAATGGAAGGGCCTTCCCTTTGTCTTCGCTGCGTGGATGGTCCGCCGTACCCTGGACTCGGGTGTGAAGAGGATGCTGGCAGACGGGTTGAGGAAGAACCTGGCTGAGAATATGAAAAACAATCTGAAGGTCATTGCCGATAGGCGGGAGCACATGGGCATGACCTCCACTGAGGTGATCGACTATCTGGAGGCCTTCCGATACGTTCTGTCAGAGGAAGATTGGCAGGCTATAGAGGAATTTGAGGGGGCATGGCGCTCCCTCTCCCCGACAAAGACAAAGGAGACAATCATATGACCACGGTAGCATCCATGAAAGACGTGGCGGCGAAGGTACTGGCTGGCGAAAGGATTACGCCGGAGGACGGGCTTTATCTGCTCAAAGAGGCCCCGTTGCTTGACCTTGGGAGCCTGGCGCAGGAGGTTCGATACCGGCATAACCCGGACCCAATCGTCACCTTTGTGATCGACACGAACCTCAACTACACCAACATATGCGATGCCTTCTGCACCTTCTGTGCGTTCTATCGCACTGAGAAGGACTCGGACGCCTACACCTACACAGTGGAGCAGGTCATGGAGATGGTCGGCCAGGCGTCAGCCAAGGGAGTCACAACGGTCCTTTTGCAAGGGGGACTCAACTCCAAACTGCCAATGGAGTACTACGAGGAGCTTGTGCGCGAGACCAAACGTCTGTACCCCCATGTGCTGCCCCACTACTTCTCGGCGCCGGAGATACAGAAGATGTCGCAGGTCTCGGAGATGCCGGTGTCGGAGGTGCTCCGCAGGCTAAAGGAAGCGGGCCAGGAGACCCTGCCAGGGGGCGGGTCAGAGGTGCTTTCCAACAGGGTCAAGCGCCGTCTCAGCCGCCTGTGGCCCAAGGGCAGGGCGGAGGACTGGGAAGAGGTGCATCGTGAGGCGCACCGCCTGGGGTATCGCACCACCGCCACTATGATGTACGGCCATTTGGAGCAGCCGGAGGACGTCATCGAGCATTTGGAGCGCACACGCTTCCTGCAGGACGAAGCTCTGGTTGCTGGCATGGAGGGCTTCACGGCCTTTGTTCCCTGGAGCTACAAACGTGGGAACACTCCACTCGCAAAGCGTGTGAAAGAGGAGTCAGGCCCCAATCCATATCTGCGTATGATAGCGATATCCAGGATATACCTGGACAACATCCAGCACATCCAGGCCTCGTGGTTCTCCGAGGGCAAGAAGACGGGCGAGGTTGCACTGAGCTTCGGTGGTGACGACTTCGGCGGGACGCTGTTCGATGAGAATGTGATGCAGGAGGCCGGCTTCTACAACCGCACATCCACGGAGGAAACTCAGTCCATGATTAGGGACGCTGGCTTTACGCCCGCGCAGCGTACCACCAAGTACGAGATTCTTCGCGTCTTCGAATAGCAGGGCAGGGCAGGGCAGGGTACACCCTGCACCCACGTTTAGCGACTGTTGTAATGGTCGGTTGTCTTTTCTGCGGGGAAGGACGGTTGATAACTGCAACCCTAGTGGGGCCAAGTATCCATAGCCCGTTCCCCATGGGCAATCTCTGGCAATCATTCCCTTGAAGGTCGAAATTCCTGTAAGCTGTTCGTCGTATCATTGAGGCCGTTTTAATGGCTTCGAAAAACCAATACTGGAGGGCACAATGCGGTACATGTTGCTGATCTACGACAACGAGAAGGCCAGGGAAGGCATGTCCCAGGAGGAAATGGCAGCACATATAGATACTTGGATGAAATACACGGACGCTTTTCAGAAGTCCGGTAAGATGCTGGCAGGCGAAGCCCTGCAGCTAACTCCGTCCGCCACTACGATTCGGCTCGAACACGACAGGACACTCATGACGGATGGTCCGTTCGCGGAGACAAAGGAGCAGCTCGGCGGATACTTTATTATGGATGCCAATGATCTTGATGAAGCCATCGAATGGGCTGCCAAGATGCCCCACGTATCCACTGGTGGATCCGTAGAGGTACGACCCGTTAGGGAGATCCCGAACCAGTAGGATAGACTAGAGACCCTCGACCCAGTAGAACATCGGGCTGGGAGAGTTGACTTGCTTATGCCCACTGTGGAGGAAATAGCCGAACTCGTCTTTCGTGAAGAATACGGTCGTATCGTTGCGACAATGATTCGTGTGCTCAACGATTTCGATTTGGCTGAAGAAGCTGTCCAGGATGCGTTTACGGTTGCCTTGCATGCATGGCGACGCGACGGTATCCCGAACAACCCGGCAGCATGGCTTGTCACTGCTGCAAAACATAGGGCCATTGATGGAGTCCGCCGCGAGCACCGACGGGCTGAAAAATATGAAGCTTTAGCTGAGCCGGAGCGATTGGTTCAAGAAGCGTTTGACATGAAAGATGAATCAGATTCAACTCTCGAGGACGATCGTCTTCGCCTGATGTTCACGTGCTGCCATCCAGCACTAAATATGGAAGCCCAGGTAGCACTCACGCTGCGGACTCTCGGAGGTCTAACCACCCCAAAATCTCTCGGGTTTATTAGGCCTCAAAAAGTGTCCAAAATCGCTGACGTCTTACATCCAGTTGACCAGCTTCGGGTAAAGCACCGCGGGTACGATATCTCCGGGCCGGAGGCCGACATGAACTGCGTGTTCCCCTTGCAGCGTCTCCTGGAGATGGAGGCCGAGGGGAAGATAGGTGAACTGGCACCAACGGCGTATAGCTTCATGGGGCTGATAAGTGCCAACACCAACGCTCTAATGGAAGAGACTGCGCCGGAGGTGGCGCGGCGTCTGAAGCAGGCTGGTGTCGACGCCGCCTTCATCACAGCAACCTGACCTCACTGCAACCGGTCCGGCGGACTGGTAGCAAGGGCGATAGAAGCGGTGGGAATTCCAACGGTTATCGTGATGATGTTCAAGGAGACCGAGGAGCGCATACGGCCTCCGCGGGTGGTTCACGTTCGCTTTCCGTTCGGCCGTCCGTTGGGAGAGCCGGGCAATGCCGACCAGCAGCGGGTTATCATTGAGGACTCATTGGAGGCCCTGGTGAACGTGACTACTCCCGGGACGGTGGTTGAACTGCCCTACAACTGGCGGCGTGAGGATTACGCCGCTATCCGCAGTGTCAGGAAAGAGATGACGAAAACCCAATCCAGCACTGGCTAGACCAACCCTTAAGTTATACTCCGTTAGTACGGTAAGAGGCCTCCCTGTTCAACGAGAGGCCTCTTACCATGTTGTAGAAAAATAGAAAACAGGGAGCATCTATGTCGCAGGCAGACCCTGCACTCTGGGGTTTTGCGAGCATGTTTGCCTGGGGTGTGGCCGACATGCTCGCAAAGTATGCGTCCGTTCGCATGGGAAGCGCATCTGTGACCCTGGTGATTCAGGGTCTGGGTATAGCTCCGCCCCTGCTGGCAGCACTGCTCAGCGACTCCGCCTGGAGTGCCCTGGTGAGTGTGGATTTCGTGATCCTTGCTGTCTTGACTGGTTTGCTTCTCGCCGTGGGATACTCCGTTTTCTACAGGGGACTGGAGCGAGGCATGGTGTCCATAGTCAGTCCCCTGTCGGCGTGCTACCTGGTTGTCACCACCGTTCTGACAGCCATCTTTTTCGATGAGGTGGTGGGGCTGGTCAAGTGGCTGCTGATAGGCGTGATTTTGATGGGGATAGTCCTAGCATCAACCAGAGGTAGAAGCGGCGCCTCCATCAGCGGGGTCTGGTACGGCGTCACGGCGATGATGGTCATGGGGGTTGCCTTTACCCTTTGGAAGCCATTGGTGGATGACGTCGGCCCATTCCTGGCGGTGGCCTCCGTCCGAATCTTTTCCACAGTCTTTCTGAGCATTTATCTAACGGCCAGGAGAGTAGCGTGGTTTCGCTTTAGGAGTGGAGCTGGGCTTCTGGTGATAGGCGCTGGGATATTGGACTCCCTTGGTTTCGTAGCCTTCAACCTTGGAATAGAGCGGAACCCTGTATCACTCGTAATTCCCATTGCGACTGCCTATCCTGCAGTGACCATGGCACTGGCCGTCGTGCTTTTCAAGGAGCGATTGACTCAACTACAGATGGTGGGCATAGTCGCGGTCCTGGGAGGCGTCATCATCTTCAGCGCCGTCACATAATCCCCTGATTTTTACACCACAACCTCATATAGGGGTATAATCTCCTAGCCGATTGCTTAGTCGGTTTCCCGGTCGATTGGAGAGATAAACTATGCCAAATACTAAACCGGAAACAATGCCTCTCTTGCCGGAAAGGCCGTTCCTCATGCTCATGGACGGGCATGCGATGGTGCACAGGGCGTGGCATGCCATTCCTGCGCCCCTCACGTTGAGCAAGACCGAAGAGGACGTGCGGGGCGTGTACGGCTTCGCCAACGCATTCATAAAGGCCATTCAGGAGTGGAGACCGAGCCACTGCGCCATCGCTTTTGACCTGCCTGCGCCCACCTTCAGGCACATCATGTACGCCGATTACAAAGCACAGAGGCCCGAGACCCCCCAGGACCTGAGAGGGCAGTTTCCCTGGGTGCGACGCCTGATGGAGGCTTTCAACGTCCCCATATTCGAGGTGGAGGAGTACGAGGGCGACGACGTTATTGGCACCCTCTGCCGGCAGGCCACCGAACAGGACATGGACACCATCATCCTCACAGGCGACACCGACACCCTCCAGCTTGTTTCCCCCACCGTGCGTGTTGCCCTGAACCGCAGCATCCAGGACAGGGTCATCTACGACCTGGCAGCGGTCCGTGAGCGGTATGGCGGCTTGACCCCGACTCAACAGCCGCATGTGAAGGCCCTGCAGGGTGATACCTCGGACAACATTCGGGGAGTCCCCGGCATAGGTGTGAAGACCGCCATCAAGCTGATACAGGACTATGGCAGCATTGATGGGATTTATGCCAACCTCGATAAGGTAGCACCACCACGGATACGCGATCTGCTGGCATACCACGAGGCCGATGCAAGGCAGAGCCTTGAACTCACCACCATAGTCGACGAGGTGCCGATCACCCTGGACGCGGAAGCGTGCCGCTTCTGGCGCTACGACCGCGAGAAGGTGCTTTCCCTGCTGCGTGAGCTTGAGTTCAACAGCATCGTGGCCCGTGTTCCCAAGGTCGCGGACGACTCGACGGAGCAGGCGTCCCAGGGAGTGCTCATGGCCGCGGAGACTGCAATAGAAGGGGACTACCACACCGTTGACAACGTCGAAGACCTGGTGGCCCTTATATCGGATTTGCAGGGCGCGGGCAGCTTCGCCTTCGATCTGGAGACCACCGGCAAGGACCCGATGGCCTGCGACCTTGTTGGCCTCTCATTTTCAAGCGCCTCAGGCACCGCGAGCTACATACCGGTTGGGCACTTGGAGGGAAAACAGATTCCCATCGAAGAAGCCTTGGCCCTCCTCAAGCCCCTGCTGGAAGACCCCAGCGTGGCCAAAACCGCCCACAACGGCAACTACGATATGACGGTGCTTGCCAACTACGGCATTGAGGTGCGCAACCTTGACTTCGATACGATGGTGGCGGCGCACCTGCTTGGAGAGAAGGCCATCGGTCTCAAGAGCCTCGCCTTCACCCGCCTGAACGTTGAGATGACCCACATCGATGCCCTCATCGGCACGGGCCGTAATCAAAAGACAATGGCACAGGTGCCCGTCGGCGAGGCATCGAAGTACGCCGCCGCGGACGCAGACATGACGCAGCGTTTGCGAGACCTGTTCGAGGTCGAGATGAAGCCTGAGAGCAAGCTGAGGGACGTTTTCGCCAATATGGAGGTGCCCCTGGTGCCTGTGCTTGTGAGGATACAGCGCAACGGCGTATCCCTGAATGCAGAACGCCTCAATGAGATGTCGAAGACTCTTGGCGAACGCCTTTTCCAGGTGGAGGATGAGGTGCTTCAGACCGTGGGCCATCGGTTCATGCTCAACTCCACCCAGCAACTGGCCGAGGTGCTGTTCAACGAGCTGCGGCTTCCAAAGACCAAGCGCACCAAGACGGGCTACTCCACCGATGCCTCGGTGTTAGAAAACCTGAAGGTGATGATAAACGAGGGGCATGCGGAGGGCGCGGATCCAAGGGCCCCTCAGGTCCTTGACGGCATCCTGGAATACAGGGAGCTCGCCAAGCTGAAGTCGACCTACGTGGACGCCCTTCCGCAACTCATCAACCACTGGACCGGGCGGGTGCATACAAGCTACAACCAGACGGGGTCGGCAACGGGGCGCGTCTCCAGCAACGACCCCAATTTGCAAAACATACCCGTCCGTACGGAGCTTGGCCGGGAGGTGCGCAAGGCCTTCGTTGCCCAGGACGCGCCAAGGTGGACGCTCCTTGCCGCCGATTATTCGCAAATAGAGTTGAGAGTGCTTGCACATCTCTCCGAGGACAAGGGGCTGGTGGACGCCTTCCTGCGTGGCGAGGACATCCACGCGGCGACCGCGTCCCAGGTGTACGGGGTGGCCCTCGACGCCGTGACATCGGACATGAGGCGCATCGCCAAGATAATGAACTTCGGAGTTGTATACGGACTCAGCGCCTACGGCATCTCGCAGCAGACCGACCTGCCCCGTGACGAGGGGGCCAAGTTCATCGAAAGCTACTTTGCCAGATACCCCGGCATTCAGGAGTACTTGGAGGCCACCAAGGCGCAGGCCAGGAAGCTGGGCTACCTTGAGACGATGTGTGGCCGCCGCCGCTACATCCCTGAGGTCAACGCATCCAACTTCCAGGTGAGGCAGGCCGCCGAGCGGATGGCGGTGAACATGCCCATTCAGGGCACCGCCGCGGACATCATCAAGCTGGCGATGATAAACATAGACAAGCGTATGCAGGAAGATGGCCTGCGTACCAGGATGATCCTGCAAGTCCACGACGAGCTGATCTTCGAGGTGCCGGTGGAGGAGATGGAGGTCATGCGGGCGATGGTGCTGGAGTTGATGCCCGCGGCCCTTGAACTTATCGTGCCACTGAGTGTGGAGTTGAAGACAGGTTACACCTGGGGAGATATGGAGTAGGGGGTCAGGTAAAAAGACGGTGGTTTAGTATGTGGCATAACGGGTTTAGTGGTATGATTTGAGGTGGTAACGAGGTGCACTATTGCCATGCAGTTTGTCCTAACAGACTATGTAGAGCAGGCTCTGTCCCAGGCGGTCTACGATAAGCTGGTGGACGGCACCTTTGCAGGTCACATCCCGTCCCGTAAGGGCGTGGTTGGCTTTGGTGCGACCCTGAGTGAATGTCAGGACGAATTGCGCTCCACCATGGAGGACTGGATTCTGGTCGGTCTCAAACTGGGTCACCCATTGCCAGTTATCGACGGCATCGATTTAAACAGAAAGCCACGCCGTGAGCCGGTGGAGACCCTGTAGACGCCGCGAGTTTGTGCGGCGCCTCCGAAAGCTGGGTTTTGACGGCCCCTTTCCGGCACCCGCCACCAGTTCATGGTCTATCAGCAGTACCGCTTGGCCGTCCCATCCAATGCCGAATATTCAGTGCCGCAGTTGCGAGTGTTGCTGCGAGAGGTAGCGGAAATCATGGGCCGTGAGATCACTGCCGACATCTGGGTTGGCTTAAGGTGAAGGCGGGGCAGACGTGGGAAGATATGGAGTAGGGGGCAAACAATGGCTACTAGCGATGACAACACCACCATTGAATTTGAGACGAAGGCACGAGCGCTCCTTCCGCGTCTTGCTGAAGCTATGAGGCAAGGTGATACGTATAGGAACGACGTCCTTCAGATTGTGAAGTCTATCGCGGCGATAGCCTCTGGTAAAGTTGACGATAACGCTGAAGAGTTGTTTTGGAATGTATGGCACCCAGCTTCTCCCCAGCCACTTCCCGAAGATGAGGAAAGTACAGTCCTGGAAACGCTAACTGAGCTTGAGCGCTGGGCACGAATCCCGTATGAACCCGATGCCGCTGACTCCATGGACTTCTCAGATGCCAGTCGGTATGTCCATATTGCTGCCGCGTATGCACTCAGGCTCCACGCCAGAAACCAAAACTACGATGATGTGAGCCAAACCTTGAATAGGATAAGGCAGGTTCTATACCATTCCGATATTCGCGCCTTCGAACCTTCATTAGCTGGTGCGTCAGACGCTCCGATGGGCGTTGTTTCCTTCTGGGGGGTCAGTGCATTGGCCCTGAGCGCACTCTTCCGTATTAAATATCTGGATGGTGTGTATGAGGATGCACTGAAATTGGCTGTGGAAGCGCTGGAAGGATTTGAGGCTATTTCATTTGCCACTGATATCGAGCCAGAATGGCTGATAGAGGTGGGCAGCATTGAAGAGGCGGACTTAGAAGATGAGCGGGCCTTTCGTATGAAGCTAGGCGGATACTTCCCCCTGCTTAACCTAGAGCCTCAGGAGGTGGTGAACGTCTTCGAAGGACTGCGCCTGCGGAACAAGGCCGAGAGTTGGCGACTAGTGGCTGCCTACTGCAACTTGTTAGCTTTGACAACTGATGAAGTGTTGGCTGATGCAAGAATCCTGAACGGCGATGGAGAGGAAGAACATTGGGACGTCTACTGGCATCGTGCCCAAGGATGGGCAGAGGCTCAGTTAGGGCAGAATGAGCTACGTGAATACCTGCGCCAAGAAAAAGAAAAGGCTTCGGAAACTCGGCTGAAAGGGTACTTCTTTGGAGAGTGGTGGGATAAGATACAGCAGCGAGCTCAAGAGCGCCTAGTGAATGTAGACTTGCTCTGGTTTTCCGAGGCCCGAATAGGGCTTGAGGCCATATTGAATGAGTTGCAAGTAGCGGCCGAAACCATGTGCCATGCTTTTATATGGGAACCGCTCCAGCAGGCCAAAGGAGGCCTAGATCTCCTAGAGTTTCGGCAGAAGGATGACGACTTTCAAACGCGAGGATGGCATCCCACTCTTTCCAATTATGCATGGGTTTGTCGGCGCCCGTTCTTTAGGGCATTTGTCCAGGACCGAGGCGTGAGTGAAGATGACCAACGTTTCCTCGCTAGTAAACTCCCCTCCGCTCTTGATAGTCTCCGTAAATCTCGTGAGCCTGCTCAACATGACCCCAAGAAACGATCGCGTCGGGGGGGGGGGGAGAGCCATTCATTCGGTGGTTCCTTGGCAGTGGTGAGCGTGGAATTTTTCGGCGCTTGGCAGAGGTGGGACCGAAGCTTATAAAATAGTGGTCTGGTACAATGGATAAGTGAACGCAAGTATCGTGACGCCTCCCTTTGGCACTCGCGCCTCCTAAGCCTGTGGGCTAAATCCTGAGCCGGGCCTTGGCGTCCTCCCAGGGAATGGCCTTGTCTTCCTTCACCTCCCGGATGCTGCGACGTAGCTGCTCAACGGCCTCGTCGTCGCTGAGGACCTCCAGCGTCTCCAGGATTACCTCGTAGTCACTCCAGGTCATGATGGCCAGGACTGGCTTGCCTCGCCGGGTGACCGCCACAGTCGCCGGATGGGACTCCAGCTTCTCGGGCAGCTTGGTGAGCTCCCGCCGTGCATCCACCATGGTGAGTTCGTCCGTCTCTCTTGGTATAGTCATGTCTCATCCTCCTATATCAGTCCCCGCCGGACCAGTCGCTGGGCCAGGGTGTACACGTCCTGGCGGCTGCCTTCCCGCCGAATGCCAACCAGGTACACCACCACCCGCTGCTCGCCCTCGTCCACTCTGTACACTACCCGGTATCGTTGCCCGGCGGCACGTACACTCATGAACCCGGCTAGATCGCCCAGGAGGGTGTTTCCCTGCTTCGCAGGTTCTTCTGCCAAGGCATCTACGCGTCTCACGATGGCGTCGCGGGTGCGCCGGTCGGTGATGGCCACCAGCGTTTCCAGGGCTGTCGGGGTGATGTCGATCTGGTAGGCCATCCGCTCCCTCAGCAGGCTGATGTCTTAGTGTACATCTAAATGTACATATGGTCAAAGGCTTGGTCACCTTTTACCTGCCGTGCCAGCCACAGCGCGTCCTGCTACAATAGATAGGTGAACCAGGCTACAACCATCTCACAAAAAATACGTCTTCTGGTGCAGGAGCGCGTCGCCGGGGACCTGGGCAGGCTGGCCGTCGTCCTGTTCATACTGGCCATACCGACGTTCCTTGTCACATCCAACGTCCGTATGGCCTTCGATAGCCTAAATCTCTACAGGTACGGCTTCGAGCGGTACAACGTCGTCAGCGCCACTGGCCTTGACATGGGCCAGCTTATGACGGTGGCACAGGAATTTATAGATTACTTCAACTCTTCCCAAGAACTGCTGGACACGAGGGTGGTCATCGACGGCGAACAACGTGACCTGTTCAACGAAGGGGAGATACTGCACATGCGGGACGTGAAGGGGATGGTGGTGGCGGTGCACCGCCTTCAGGAGGTGACTGGGGCCTATATCCTTGGCTACGCGGTTGTGTTGCTGCTTGCCACGAGAGGCAAAGGAACTTGTAAAGGAACTCGCGCTCTGGCTGGCCGCGTCATTTGGGGAAGTCTGGTCACTGTGGGGCTGCTTGGCTTTGGAGGGCTGGCCTCGCTGGTGGGCTTCGACCAACTCTTCGACCTGTTCCACGTCCTCGGCTTCACCAGCGGCACGTACACCTTCGACCCACGGTACAACTACCTGACGCGGCTGTTCACCGAGGGGTTTTTCATGGACGCCACACTGTTCATTGCTGTGTCAGCGGTGGTGCAGGCTGCACTGCTGGCACTGGTGATGTGGGGAATCAGGCGGTTTTTATTGAAGGCTTCCAGCTAGAATTACATTCCAGCTTTAGCAGCCGCAACTGCCTCCGCATGCACAACCGCCTCCGGCCCCACCCATAGGCACCATCTCGCCGCCGGGGCTTTTTGTGAAAGCCGCAAACGTCGAGAGCGCCCTGGCAGCGGGGCTTCCGCAGTCGGGGCAGGGCACTCCTTCCCGATAGGTGTCCATGGGGCGCATCTTCTCGAAATGGTTCCTGCAGGTGGTGCAAACGTACTCGTATACGGGCATTTTTCTACCTCATTGTGTGCTGCGTGGATTTTATACCGCTATGCGGAACTGGTCAAGTTGTAGGCCATGCACGCGCGCGCACTGAGTTGTGCTGTATGGCATTGGTGTCTGTGTTGGACAGTCAGGGTAAGGATGAAAATATTTAGAAGAACTACTCGGCGGCGGCGTCAATTGCGGCATCGACCCACTCTATCGGGGGCTTTCCCATGAACTTCTCATCCACCTCGTATATCCGGCAGGCCAGTTGAAAGCCGGAAGTGGGAACTTCTGGGTCAACGTCCTCACCGTTGATGCGGATGGTGGGGGAGCCGGGGAATTGCAGACGCTCGGCCTCCTGGTTGGAGGCTACCCGGATGACGTCGACCTTTTCCTCCAAGCCCTTAACGCCAAGGAGGTTCCTGATCTCTTCCAGGGTCGTTTGCCAGTTGGGGCAATCATCGAAATACAGGAGTTCAATCTTCACCCTTTTACTCTATCACAGGCATCGCCATCGAGCATACACCTGCGTGGCAGGGCGTGCTCCTTCGGCAGGCTCAGGACAGGCTCTGCACCCACATTTAGTCCGCCGCAGGCGGATGCATTCATCCAACCATCCTTCCCCTGCGGGAAGGATGGGCTTGCACCCCCGAGCTTGCAGGGTGTGGCTACATCTCCATGCTCTTTTCACCGGAGAGGTAGGCTCCCGGCTCTTTGGTGAAAGCCACCCGGCAGCCCGGCCCACAGAAATAGTAGGTCTGTCCCTCGTGCTCGTGCGTGCCTCCGTTGGGGTTCTTCACGTCCACGTCCATGTGACATACCGGATCGACTGCTGTTTCAGACTTGCCTCTGCTAAGAAATGGAATCCTCATCGTACATACCTCCTACTTGTTGATTCTTGCTCCCTTGTAACGCTGTAGTCTGAGGGAGTTGCTAACCACGGTGAAAGAGCTGATGGCCATAGCTGCTGCTGCCAGCACAGGGTTGAGGAAGCCGAACTCTCCCAGGAAGGGCTGAAGTGGCCCCGGCACACTGCCTCCGCTGAATACGGGGTAGAGCACTCCGGCGGCGATGGGCACAAGTGCGGTGTTGTAGAAAAAGGCCCAGAAGAGGTTCTGTTTGATGGTGCGCATGGTCGCTTTGCTCAGGGCAAGGGCTTCCACGATGCCGCCCAGGTTTCCCCTCACCAGGGTTATGTCCGCCGCCTCCATGGCCACGTCGGTGCCGGTGCCGATGGCGATGCCAACCTGGGCCTGTGCCAGGGCGGGTGCATCGTTGATGCCGTCGCCAACCATCGCGACCACTTTCCCTTCGGCCTGAAGTTTCTTGATCTCCTGCGACTTGCCGTCCGGCAGAACTTCGGCCAGTATACGGTCTATGCCGAGGTCTCTTGCGATGGCCTCCGCGGTGCGGCGGTTGTCGCCGGTGAGCATGATCACCTCACGGCCCATCGCATGGAGGGACTTGACCACGTCCTTTGCCTCCGGTTTCAGGGTGTCGGCCACGGCGATGATGCCTCCTACGCGGTCTCCAAGTGCGATGTACATGGGTGTCTTTCCCTGGGTGGACAGCTCAACAGCCCTGGTCTCCAGACCGTTCAGTGCGTAGCTGCGCTCCTGCATGAGGGCCAGGTTGCCAAGGGTGACATGGGTGCCGTTCACGCTGGCCTCGATGCCGCGACCGGGTATGGCGTAGAATTCCTTGACCTCTTGCAGAGCCAGTCCGTGTTCTACCGCGGAGGCGACTATCGCCTCACCAAGGGGGTGCTCCGACCCCTTTTCCGCCGATGCCGCCAGCATGAGCAGGTCTTCCTCAGACACTCCATCTACGATCACGTCCGTTACCTTCGGGCTGCCCATGGTGAGGGTCCCGGTCTTATCGAGGACGATGACATCCACCTTGTGGGCCGTCTCAAGGGCCTCGGCGCTGCGGATGAGGACGCCCCATTCGGCCCCCTTGCCGGTGCCGACCATGATGGCCGTTGGAGTTGCCAACCCAAGGGCGCAGGGGCAGGCGATGATCAGCACCGCCACCATGTTCAGCAGGGCGTATGTGAACGCGGGGGGCGGCCCGGTGAAGAGCCAGATTCCGAATGTGACAAGGGCAATCCCGATTACTATCGGCACAAAGTAGCTGGAAACCAGGTCCGCCAGCCGTTGTATGGGGGCCTTGGAGCCCTGGGCTTCCTGCACCAGCTTGATGATTCTGGCAAGCGCCGTATCCGTGCCAACCTTGGTGGCACGGAACTGGAAGCTGCCGGTCTTGTTGATCGTGGCCCCGAATACGGGCGAGTCCGCCATCTTCTCAACGGGGAGGCTCTCCCCGGTCAGCATGCTCTCGTCCACCGAGGATGAACCCTCGATGACCACGCCGTCCACAGGGATGCTCTCTCCCGGACGCACGACTATGACGTCGCCTGGCACCACATCCTCGATTGGCACGTCCATTTGCTGTCCATCACGAATGACGCTGGCCGTCTTGGGTTGCAGGCCCATCAGTTTCCGTATGGCCTCGGACGTCTGCCCCTTGGCTCTGGCCTCCAGGAAGCGTCCCATGAGGATGAACGCGATGATAATGGCCGCCGTGTCGAAGTAGACCTTGGCTTCGGCCTGCTCCACACGGAAGAAGTCAGGGAAGATGGTGGCCGCGGCGCTGTAGAAGTAGGCGGCGCTTGTTCCAACGGCAATGAGGGTGTTCATGTTGGTGGTCTTATGCTTCAGAGCACCCCAGGCACCGTGGTAGAACTGCGCGCCGGCCCAGAACTGCACAGGAGTGGCCAGCGCCCACAGCACGTACCAGTTTTGGAGGAAGGAGGGCATCCAGGGGAACCACTCCTTGAAGCTGCCAAGGAAGATAACGGCTCCAAATCCAGAGGCGAAGAGCAGCTTCTTCCGCAGTGCCTTGATCTCCTTGGTGCGGGACAGGCGCTCCTCGTCGTTGGTGGACTCATCTCCCGCCACGCCTTCCACGATGTAGCCGGCGTCGTCAACGGTGGCCTTCATGTCTGCCAGTGTGGCAATGCCAGGGATATACTCCACCGTGGCCTGCTCTGTGGCCAGGTTGACGTTGGCCGAAAGGACGCCCTCAACCTCTTTCAGGGCGTGCTCTACGTGGACAACGCAAGAGGCGCAGGTCATTTGACCGATGTTAAGGGTGATGTGCGCCAGACCTGTCTTGTACCCGGAGTCGTCCACGGCGTGGATTAGCTCAGAGATGGTGGCCTTGTCGTCGTCGAATTCAACCGTGGCCTGTTCGGTGGCAAGGTTGACGTTGGCCGATAGCACGCCTGATACTTCCTTCAGCGCACCTTCAACGTGGGAGACGCAGGAGGCACAGGTCATCCCTTCCACAGGCAGAACTATCTTCTTTGGTGTCTTGGTTGACATATTTTTGTCCTTCCATGTGCAATGATTACTTGCTGTTCAGGCTGTACAGTTCCAGAAGCTCACCCACCACCTGCTCCTCGCGTCCGTCCTTGACGCCTTGGACGACACAGGTGTGCAGGTGGCCGTCAAGGAGCAGTGATTCCAGCTTCTCTATGGCGCGGCGGACGGCGTAGGTCTGTTTCAGGACATCCACGCAGTACTTTTCTTCCTCCACCATACGTTTAATTCCGGCCAGGTGTCCCTCAATGTAGTTGAGTCTTTTCAGGCTTTCCTGCTTAGTGTTTTCTAGCATCTTTTGCTCCTTAACCCATACCCACTGGGTGGGGGTCTTTGGTATGTAGAATACGATGGCGTGATGGCTGTGTCAAGTGGCTGCGCGGAGTATCCCTATACAGTCGAGATGCAGTGATTCACAGCCTGAATTGCAATCAGAGATAGATGGCAATGGGTCGTTACTTTACGTAAACCCCGTGTTGGGATGTGATTCAAGGAGCGTTGTCCGTCCTGGCAGGCTGAAATTGGCCCGTCCCAAACAACTCAGCTTGACGGTATGTGCTCCCTGTGCAACCATTGGGCTGACGGATCGAACCCTAGCGGATACGTGGAGAGCATTTTGAACACCGTCTTCAAGGACGAGCAAGTTTCAAACCGTATTCTATCCGTCATTGGCGAGGCCCAAGAATACGTCATGGTTGTCAGTCCCTATATAGCTCTATGGGGACATGTCAAGAATGCAGTGCAATTGGCGGTCAAGCGGAGTGCCAAGGTTACCTTCTTGGTTCGGAATGACCCCGACGTTGTTCGGAGTTCAGATATTCAGTGGCTTGAAGACAACCAGGTGGTGGTCTTAACACTAGACAGGCTGCACGCAAAGATATATCTCAACGAGAGTACGGTGATAACCAGTTCAATGAATCTGACCCAGTCATCGGGTACAGAGTCCTTTGAAATCGCTACCCTCATCAACGACCCCAGCGAGGCCAAGATAATCAGGGATTATGTCGCTTCAAGACTGCTCCGACTAGCGAGCCCTCATGGCCGGCAAGAACTGGCCGGCGCAGGTTTTGCTAGGTCAAAGAACCGTATTGTTAACGCACACACGGCTGCTCCCAGCACCAGAGCACCTAAAAGGACAGGCGCTCCCCGTGCTCGAACTAAGACAGGCTTCTGTATACGCTGTGGAGAGGGGTTATCTCTGGATGTGGCAAGGCCGCTGTGCGATGACTGCTACGAGATTTGGGCTGGATTTGGAGATGTGGATTATCAGGAGGCCGTATGCCACTCGTGCGGTAAAGATGCGGATGTCAGTTATGCCAAACCTGTGTGCTTAACATGCTATAGGGCACTTGCTCGGAAACCCAGTAGCTCGGCTAGCCGTCGACCGCCGAGGTAAGAGCCACCCTCTGGATAACCACGGCCATTCGCTCAAGAACGGGCGGTAATCAGCTTGAACGCCCCAAGGGGTGTCAGGTCTTCCACAGCTTCGATCTTGAGCCCCGACCTCGCTGCGTTTTCCACCGTACGGCGGTTGATGTTGGCGCCGGTGACACGAACGGCCGGGGGATTGCAAATGTCCATCAGCCTGCCTATCAACGGTCTGTCGATACGCACGTGCTCCAGAAGCAGGATGGGGCCGCCAGGTTTGACCACCCTGTCCAGCTCTCTGAGACCCTCTACGGCATTTGGCACCGAGCAGAAGACGAAGGACGCCACGGCCCAATCAAAGGTATCGTCCTGAAAGTCCAGGTGTTCGGCGTCCATCTCAACCAGTTCTACAGGGGTGCCCAGTCTATCCGCCTGGCGTCGGGCCTGTTTCAGCATTTTGGGGCTCATGTCGATGGAGGTGATCCGGCTGTCCGAGGGGTGGTCGGGGATGTTCTTGCCGGTGCCAACCCCGACCTCAAGGCCACGACCAGGTGTTACCAGAGACCAGAGTCGTCTGCGCCAGCGGCGATACAGCAGCCGTTCAACCAGATATTCAGACAGGTCGTAGATACCGGCAATCCGGTTGTACCTGGTTGCCGTGGCCCCGGAACTTTCTTTTAAAGGACGGTCCAACCCGCTACCCCACCCCTACTGAGCTTCTTTCAGAAGAAACACCGTCCCGGGTGAAGTGCTTGATCTCAACCTGGGACATCGCACTCTCGATCAGTGCGGGGATGTCCAATGCCTCCTCCAGTCGTTCCACCTCCTCAGGAGTGCTCCGAGTGACCGGATGTTTGGGGACGAAGAGGGTGCAGCAGTCCTCGTCCGGTAGTATTGATATGGGGTAGGTGTCGATGTGACGGGCCTCGCCGATGATCTCCTGTTTGTCCATGCCGATAAGGGGGCTGAGAATAGGCATTGTCACCGCGTTGCGGACTGTGACCAGGTTGTCGAGGGTCTGAGACCCCACCTGCCCGAGGCTCTCGCCAGTCACCAGGGCCTTGGCCCCGTGCTCAATAGCCAGTCGTTCCGCAATGCGGGTCATGAACCGTCGATATATGACGACACGGTAGGCCGGTGGAACGGAGAGGATGATTTCCCGCTGCACGTCGGCAAAGGGCACCAGGAGCAGGGTGGAGCGGAACTGGTACAGGTTCAGCAGTTCCACCAGTTCTATGGCCTTCTCCCGGGACGATCCGTCCACCAGAGGGAAGCTGTGGAAGTGGACGAGGAGGACCTGGCAACCTCGTTTCATCATGCGCCATGCCGCAACAGGGGAGTCAATACCTCCGGAGAGGAGTACAGCAACCTTGCCACCTGTGCCTACAGGCAGGCCGCCCGGCCCTGTCGTTTCCTCGAAGTACAGCAGTGCCTCACCCGGCAAGACCTCGACAAAGACGTTGACCTCTGCCTGCTTCAGGTTGACCTTTGCTCCGGTGAGCTGCTGCACAAAGGCTCCCAGCTCCTGGTTCATCTCAGGCGAGGTCAGGGGGAAAGACTTATTGCCCCGTTTGGCTGTTATGCGGAAGGTGCTGAAGGTAAGTTTGGTTAGTTCGCTCTCCAGGAACTCTTTGATGGCCTCCATGGAGGGGGTCACTCTGTGGTAGCGGTAGAACTTGACCACGCCGAATACCTGCTTGATTCTTTTCGCTATCTCGTCCCAGGGCGCTTCCGGCGCAAGGGTGATCTCCACTCCCATGTGCCTATTGCGCACCTGTTCCACTGCCATTCCACGCAGCGCCTGCCGTAGGTTGCGTTCCAGCTGGTCGAAGAATAGAGGGCGGTTCTTGCCCTTCAGGGCAATCTCGTGGACCCGGACCATTACGGAATTCTGAGTATTTTGCATATTTTGTAAATTTGTTTTCTGTAAATTCAATCTTCGATAGTTCGGCAAGCTTACCACAGACAGCATGGCAAGCCTGCCGCCTCATTATATCTCATTTGTTTGATACGAAGATGTGTGTGAAGAACTCTCACTCCACACGAGTGATGTCAGTCCATCGCTTCTCTTTAACAGCAGGCACTATCTGTGCTCCCGCGCGGTAGAGGTGAGTCCCTGCCACAAGGATGGATAGACCCATGCAGAGGCCAATCTGTGCTAAGGGCTGGGCTGTGGCGATGGTGAGCACGTTGAGAAGGATGAAGGTAAGGGCAATGGATACGACTGCGTTCTTTGTCATCATCAAAGCCAGTGCCAGGAACGGCACTACTACGACCGTCAGCAAGGGTAGCAGGGTCAAAGATATGCCGGCGACGGTTGCAGCGCCCTTTCCTCCCCGCAGTCCGAGAAATACAGACCAGTTGTGTCCCGCCACCGCGGTAAATGCCGCCAGGTACAGGACCGGCTCAGGAGCTCCGAGCCACCGCGGCAGCAGGACCGCCACAGCCCCTTTCGCTACGTCGAGAAGCACGACCGCCAGTGCGGCCTTTCCTCCCACCTGGCGGTAGACGTTGAGTGCTCCCGGGTTGCCGCTTCCCGCTAGGCGGATGTCTATTCCCGCCACGGCCCTGGCTACCCAGTACGCGAACGGCAACGACCCCAACAGGAAAGCACCTGCAATGGAAACGGAAGCCGGTAAGAAGTCACTCATATTTGTTGCCAGGGGAATTGATTATCCCGTTGCTATGAGCCTCACGTCAAGGCCCACAGGGTCTACCGCGCCTTGACTCATCTCCCTGTGGAGTTACAATGGCCAGTAAGACTACGATGGTCCCGTAGCTGGAATGGCACGGCTCTTTCCAAATACATGAATCCCATAGCTAAGGTTACTGCAAATTCAGAAATATCCCTTCGGTACCTGGAGTGGGAGGGAGACGGCTCTCCTGTGTTGCTGCTTCACGGTCTGACTGTGTGCGCCGAGTACTGGTCTCTTACCGCTCGTCTCCTTGCCCAGGAGCACAGGGTGATATCCGTGGATTTACGCGGCCACGGCCAATCGGACAAGCCCGACTGGGGGTATGACTACCAGACCGTCGCCGGCGACGTGGAGAAGCTATGTCGGGAGATAGGCATAGAGGGAGCGCTGCTGGCCGGCCACTCCTGGGGCGCGGGGGTAGCGCTGAGCCTGGCAGCTTCCAGTCCTGGAACAATATCTCACCTGGCGCTGGTAGATGGAGGGTTTGGAGGCCGCCGCAGGACGCTGGATGGATCGCCGCCCGACTATACGCAGATGATGGCACCGCCCGAGGTTTACCAGAACAGGCAGACTTACCTACAGGCGTCTGGTGGTGGATTTCGTGACGTAATGACCCCTGAGATAGAGGAGATACTCATGGCCAGCGTCACCGTCAACCCCGACGGTTCCATAAGCGAGCGCCTTTCGCGGGAGAACAACGTCCGTATCCTACAGGCTATGGGCGACCTCAACGCCAGGGAGCTTTACCCAAAGCTTGAAATGCCCGTGCTCTTCGCGGCCGCTCTGAGTCCCTCGTTGGACAGGGTGGAGGCAAACGACAGGAAACGAGAGGCGGTGCGTGCGGCGCAGGAACTGGTCAGGGATGGTCGCGAGGAGTGGTTTCCGGACACGGCCCACGACATCCAGCTTCACCGACCCAGTGAGCTTGCCAAGGTGCTGGAAAGTTTTCTGCACGGGTGACGGGGAGCTCTGGCACTGGGTAGGTTACGGGATTATGACTAATTCCCGGGGTTCGGTGGCGATGGTCGTGCGCTCTGCTGTGAAGGGTGGTTCCTGCTCCATCGTCTCTGGCGGTGAGACGTTGACTACGCCGCGGACTGTGTAAGTACCGGGCTCGACCGGCTCGCCGCAGTCTGCCCGCTGGTCCCACTCCCACGGGTCTCCTGAGCTTTTGTATCTACCGTTTGTAGCACGGAATGACATACCGCTCATGGTTTGCGACTCTCCTGGCCCCAGGGTTATTGTTCCCTGGTACTGTACGCCGTGGGCAGAGGTCGCACGCCAGACAGGTTCGCCGTCGCGGAAGACGACGATTTCAATGTCGTTGGGTCTGGGGCCTACTTTGTCGCTACTCCACCACAGGATGACTGGTTTATCACTGGTGTTGGTGATGCGCATGTCCATTGGCACCGACTCACCAGCCCGCACTTCCGAGGGTGCGGTCAACTCCAGCTCGATTGCCTTGGCATACTCGGGCAGCGGAGCCTCTGTGATGGTCAGGGTGTGGACAGAGGTTTCCAGTCGCTCATAGCTGCGGCTACCGTGTGGTGGGTCTTGAAGAGAGAACTTGACGATGCCCTTGATCTGGTACTCCCCTGGCTCCAGGGGGAAACCCTCCAGGTCGCGCTCCAGCGACCTGATTTGCTCTACCACACGCACCTGTCCTGGAAACAACTGCATCCCACCAAGCCAGAGCAGATAGGCCCCCGCTTCTGGCCCAATGGTGTTATCACTGCCGTCCCGCACCTGGAAGACCACGTAGTCAGCACCATACCACAAGCGTAAGATACTACCGCTAACGTTCTTGATGATGACCCGCATACGCACGTCTTCTCTGGCAGCGGTCGACTTGGGCGCCAGCAACTCAACTTCCATCACGTCCCTCAAGGAGGGCTTCGAACCAACAAACATGAACTGCCGAGTTAGTGATATCTCTCCCTCTGGGGCCAACCGAAGCCAGCCTTCGACCTCATACAAGCCAGCCGGGACGGGATCCCCGTTCCGGCCACGCAGGTCCCACTCCACCTCGAATTCCTCCCACTGGCCCGGCTCCAGTCGGAACGCCACCGGAGTATCGTCCGTCTCTTGAGTATCTGACCAGCGCCAGACTTCTGTGCTATCCAGTGTGGACACTGTAAAGTCGTACATCGGCTGGCGTAGCGGCACCTCCAACGGCTCGTCGAATCCGTTTCCCACGATTATCTTGAATATTGCCGTTTCTCCCAGACTTACCTGCTCCGGAGCCTGTGTGCCGCCGGAGAGGCGTCTGGCGGGATGTGTCAAGATCGGATCCTCCAGATTCACGGGATCCCAAAAGGGCGACACATTCGGATCCCCAGCCTCCCCGGTCACAGTGAGCCATGTGGGATCGGCTTTCACCTCGCTCTGCTCAGCCACTCCCAGCGTCTCACCGGCCTGAAGTACCTGTACAAAGCCGACCAACAGCGAGGCCTGTATCTGGTAACGGCCTGGTGGGGCGGGACACCCCAACCCCGTGTCTAAGGACACGCATTGCTCCCGGAAGAGGTGCGGCCAGGACATCCGGTATTCCGCCGTTTCGCCTGGTGCGATGGTATTGTAGCGGGCCGTCTCCGTGTAGTTGTCCCCCGACTGGTAAATCTCCGTGCCGTCTTCTTGGAGGACGCGAAGGGAAGGGCGGGCGTTGCTCAGGGATAGGTACGCGTCAGGGTCAACGTGGCGGACTCGCAGCAGAATACCAGCTTGCTGGTTGTGGGGTACATCCCCGGGTACATCCAGCTCCAAATCGACCAGGTCGTCTATGGATAGCTTCTTCGCGTCGCCAAGAAGCAAGGAGTTATATTTGTCATGTCCATCCTCTGCTGGCTGTTCACAAGCCACTGTGACAGCCGTCATGAGGCCGATAGATAAAACTAAGATCAGGAAACGCGTAGGCATCTGTTTTTCCCTTATGTCCTTCGACAGGCTCAGGATGAGCGGTGCGGGAACTCGTCCGCGACGGACGTGTTGAGTGGTTTCCGGACACGGCCCACGACATTCAGCTTCACCGACCCCAGCAGCTTACCAAGGCGCTGGAAAGTTTTCTGCACGGGTGACGGGTCGCCCCTTTTGCTTTCCAGGAGAATGGAAATCGTTACTTGCCGGTAGCTGCTCCGCAGACCGTATCCAGGATGAGCCTGGTTACCACGTATGGGTCGCAGTTGGCGTTGGGACGGCGGTCTTCGATGTAACCCTTCCTGTCTCGGGCCACCTGCCAGGGAATCCTGACCGACGCGCCGCGGTCCGAAACGCCATACCTGAAATCCTTGTAGGAGCAGGTCTCGTGTTGCCCCGTCAGCCGCTCTTCTATCCGGTCGCCGTAGTTGGCGATGTGGAGGTCGGCCCGAGTGCCCAAAGCCTCGGCTGCGGCGATGCAAGCGTCGTAGCCGTTCCTCATCTGGATGGTCGAGAAATTGGTGTGGGCGCCTGCCCCATTCCAGTTGCCCCTGATCGGCTTTGGGTCGAGGGTGGCGCTGATGTCGAATTCTTCACCAATGCGGTAGAGCAGCCACCGGGCCACCCAGAGGTGGTCGGCCACCGCCGGGGTGCCCACCGGACCGATTTGGAATTCCCATTGAGCGGGCATGACCTCGCCATTGATCCCGCCGATGGCCAGTCCAGCCGTCAGACAAGCCTCTAGATGTGCCTCCACGATGGGACGTCCAAACACCTCATCGGAGCCGACGCCGCAGTAGTAACCTCCCTGAGGAGCGGGAAAACCATTCTCCGGCCAGCCCAGTGGCCGGGTGCCTTCGAAGAAGGTGTATTCCTGCTCAATCCCAAACCATGTGTCCAGTTCGGCGTACTTCTTGGACGCCTCTTCACAGCCCGCCCTCGTGTTGGAGGGATGTGGGCTCATGTCGATGAGGATTACCTCACACATAACCAGTTTGTTTGCACCCCCGCGTATGGGGTCGGGGCAGACAAAGACCGGATTCAAAACACAGTCGGATTTATCGGCGGGTGCCTGGTTGGTGCTCGAACCATCGAAACCCCAGATGGGCGGCTCCTCTCCGTCGGGAACCACTTTGCCTTTGGAACGCAGCTTGGCAGTGGGTTGTTGCCCATCAACCCAAATGTACTCAGCCAAATAACTTAAAACTCTATCCTCCTAAATTCGCTGCGCTACACCCGTGCGGTGACAGGCAGGTCTATGGCGTACTCCTTCATCATCGCCTGAAGCTGTTGAGCCGTCCTTTCGTCAGGCTCCGTAAGGGGTAGTCTGGGCTTGCCGACGTTGAAGCCTGCCTGGTTTACGCCGTACTTCACCGGGATGGGGTTTGACACGATGAAGAGGCCCTTGAATATAGGGGTCAGACGAAGGTGCTCCGAGGCCGCTTCTGCTGTCTTCCCTGCCAGTATCATGTCCATCATCCCTTTAATCTGACGTCCAACCAGGTGCGAGGCCACGCTGACGACGCCGTAGCCGCCCATCGTCATGATGCCAAAGGTATCGCTGTCGTTGCCGCTCCAGACCTGGAAACCCTTGGGCGCGCCGGCGATGATACGTGCAATCTGGTCGAAGTCGCCGCTGGCTTCCTTCACTCCTATGATGTTGTCCACCTGGGCCAGTCGCAAAGTAATCTCCCAGGAGAGGCTGGTTATTGTGCGGCTGGGCACGTTGTACAGGATGCAGGGCAGGCTGGTGCTCTCGGCGATGGCCTTGAAGTGCAGGTACAGTCCCTCCTGCGTTGGCTTGTTGTAGTAGGGGACAACCAGGAGAGCGGCGTCCGCGCCTTCCTTCTCTGCCTCACGGGTCAACTCGATGCTCTCCGCCGTGCTGTAGTTCCCGGTGCCGGCCACGACCGCGCCGCGGTCGCCCAACTCTGCCTTTATCTCTTTAAAGAGGCGCAGCTTCTCGTCCTTGGTGAGGGCGGGGGACTCCCCTGTGGTGCCGGATACCACCAGCCCGTCGCTTCCTGAGTCGAGGAGGGCCGAGGCCAAACGCCTTGCCTGGGCGTAGTCGATCTCGCCCTGTCCATCGAAGGGAGTGACCATTGCTGTGATAAGCCTGCCTACTGTAACCATGATACCTACCTCCTCATGGATGGGGATAATACTTCTTCTTTTATCACCACTTCAGCTATCTGCACGGCGTTCAGGGCGGCACCCTTCCGCAGGTTGTCGGCCACCACCCACATGACAAGGCCGTTGGGATGAGACGCGTCCTGCCTTATTCGGCCAACGAAGACGTCGTCGGTGCCAACCGATTGTATGGGTAGCGGATACAGGTCATCTTTGGGATTGTCCAGCACCTTGACCCCGGGTGCCTTGGAAAGGATTCCCCTGGCCTCTTTGGAACTCATAGGCCGGCCGAACTCCACGTTCACCGCCTCGCCGTGGCCGATGTACACCGGCACCCGGACACAGGTGGCTGAGATGGGCATTTCCTGGTCATGCAATATCTTGCGGGTCTCCTGGATCATCTTCCACTCCTCGGTGGTGTAGTCGTTGTCAAGGAAGGCTTCAACAAAGGGTAGGGCGTTAAAGGCAATCTGATGCGGATAGGCCTTCGGGGTTATCTGGTCTCCTTCACCAGCCATCATCTGGGCGGTCTGCTGGCGCAGTTCCTCCATTGCGTTGGAGCCTGTGCCGGAGACGGCCTGATAGGTCGATACCAGGATGCGCTTGATGGGGCTTATCTGGTGCAGAGGGTTGAGGGCCACCACCATCTGGATTGTGGAGCAGTTGGGGTTGGCGATGATGCCATTGTGGGCATGGATGTCCTTTGGGTTGACCTCCGGTACAACCAGTGGCACCTGGGGATCCATGCGGAAGGCGGAGCTGTTGTCTATTACCACTGCGCCTGCCTGAGCGGCTATGGGGGAGAAGCGATGGCTGATGTCGGCCCCGGCGGAGAACAGCGCGATGTCCACTCCACTGAATGAGTCATCCGTCGTCTCCTCGACTTCCAGTTCCTGACCCATGAAGGAGAGCTTTTTGCCGGCTGAACGGTCGGAGGCATAGAGACGGAGGGTATTTACGGGGAACTTCCTCTGCTCAAGGATTCTTAGGAACTCGCCCCCCACAAGGCCGGTAGCACCAACTATTGCGACATTGAATCCCATTTTTCTCCTCGATGAATAAGCCTATGTCTGTCCTATTTGTCACCCTGAACGAAGTGAGGGGTCTGGTGAGGTGGGGGGCCACTCCAACCCCAGATTCTTCGGCCCTGTCGGGCCTCAGAATGACAAAGCGGCGTTTACAGGTTAAGCAGTTTCTCCAGGCCCACCACAAGCCCCTTGGATTTTACCACTTCTCGTATCGCCAGTGTAACTCCCGGCATATAGCACTCCCTGTTGATGGTGTCGTGACGCAGGCTCAGGGTCTGCCCCTGAGTGCCGAGAAGCACCTCGTGGTGGGCCATCCTCCCGGGCATTCGCACGCTGTGGATGGAAACACCGCCAACGTCTCCGCCCCGGGTGCCCTCCACAGGCTCTTTTTCAGGGGAGGGTCTGGTGAACGGGCCGTCTCTGCCCTCGCGGAGGTTTCTGGCCAGGGCCAGTGCCGTGCCGGAAGGGGAGTCTATCTTGGCTTCGTGGTGCATCTCTACGATGTCGGCGTAGTCGAAATACTTTCCAAGGCCGCGGGCCAGGTGCATGATCAGCACCGCTCCGATGGCGAAGTTGGGGGCCACGAAGGCCCCTATCCCATGCTCCTTGGCCAGTCCGTCAAGCTCCTTGATGGTGGCATCGCTAAGTCCGGTGGTGCCAACAACAATGTTGACTCCATTGGCGGCTGCGACGCGGCACGCGGCAATGGAGGCCGCTGCGTTTGTGAAGTCGACCATGACGTTGGGCTTGTGGGTGCCCAGTATGCTCTCCATATCAGAGGAGATGGGGATGCGACCAGAGCCATCTGGCAGCGTAATGTGGTCGTCGGTAGCGCCTTTATCCACGCCGCAGAGTGGCTCCATGTCCGGCTCGCGGCAAACGGCGGCAAGGACCTCCTGTCCCATCTTCCCAAGGACTCCATGAACAAGGACAGTTATTGATGCCATCTTCTCACCTTAAGTTTGCCCTAAGTTTGAAGGATCAGAAGTATCTAGCGAGATGGCCTATCGGGCTGACTCCGAGTCTCCATCCCGTGCCGGCTGTCCTAGAAGGGCGCGCCGTGAGAGGTTGATGCGCCCCATGGAGTCGATCTCCTTGATCATGACGGTGATCTCATCTCCGACGTGGACCACGTCTTCGACTGAATTAACCCGCTCGTTTGAGAGCTCGCTGATGTGGACCAGCCCATCTCTGCCTGGCATGATCTCCACAAAGGCGCCAAAGTTCATCAATCGGACTACCTTACCTGTGTAGACGGCACCCACCTCGGCCTCCTTGGTCAGCATCTCAATGCGCTCCACGGCCCTCTGTGCCGCCTCCTGGCTTATAGAGCCTATGGTTACAGTTCCGTCGTTGTCCACGTTTATCGTGGTCTTGGTTTCCTCTATGATGGAGCGAATTGTCTTTCCACCAGGCCCGATGATAGTGCCAATCTTGTCTATCGGGATGCTTATCCGCAGCATCCGCGGGGCATAGGGACTCAATTCAGGCCTTGGTTCGGCCAGCGTCGATTGTATCCGTTCCAGCACGAAGAGGCGGGCATCACGCGCCTGACTGAGCGCCTCCTCCATTATGCCGTAGGTTATGCCCTTTACCTTGATATCCATCTGAAGGGCGGTGATTCCCTGGGTTGTACCCGCCACTTTGAAGTCCATGTCACCCAGGGCGTCTTCGACTCCCTGAATGTCCGTCAGGATGACGTACTTATCGTCCTCGGTCATGACAAGCCCCATTGCTATTCCGGCCACGGCCGCTTTGAGGGGCACGCCGGCATCCATCAGGGCCAGAGTGCTGCCGCATACGCTGGCCATGGAGGTGCTGCCGTTGGAGCCAAGGGACTCCGATACCAGGCGTATGGTGTATGGAAAATCCTCAGCCGATGGTAGAACGGGAAGGAGTGCGCGCTCTGCCAGTGCGCCGTGTCCTATTTCCCGCCGTCCGGGCCCGCCCACTCTTCTCACCTCACCTACGGAATAGGGAGGGAAGTTGTAGTGATGCATGTACCGCTTGCTCACCTCGGGGTTTATGGTATCGAGTTTCTGTACCTCTGCCATAGAGCCGAGCGTCGCGATGGTGAGAACCTGAGTCTGTCCACGGTTGAAGAGGCCGGAGCCGTGGGCCCGGGGCAGGACGGATGCCTCACTGCTGATGGGCCTTATCTCTTTGGCACCCCGTCCGTCCGGGCGCTCTCCTCCGTGGACTATTCCGGAGCGGACCTCCCTTTTGACAAGGGCTTCAAAGGCTGTCCTTATATCCTGGGGAGAGTAGTCATCGCCCATCTGGGCCGCAACTTCGGCCCTCAGGTCGTCTACGGCGCTATCCCTTTCCCCCTTTTCTCTATTGGTGAAGATGAGGGAGTGCAGACGGTCTCCGAGGGCGGATGCCAGCTTTTCCATAAGCGCGTCATCCGCGTGGCCATTCAGGTTCAGGGACATTTTGGGCTTTGCCGCAAGGGCGATCAGTTTCTGTTGAAGTCCGACGATCTCCTGGTTGATCTCCTGTCCACGCTTGACGGCAGCGATGATCACGTCTTCGCTCACCTCGCTGGCGCCCGCCTCAACCATTGCTATGGCGTCGCTTGTCCCGGCGACCACCAGGTCCAGCTTGCTTTCCTCCAACTGAGCAAAGGTTGGGTTGACGACAATCTGTCCGTCTATGTAGCCCAGCCTGGTGGCGCTAACGGGCCCGTCGAATGGTATATCGGACAGGCATAGGGCCGCGGACGCGCCTATTATGCCGAGGATATCTGGGTCGTTCTCCTGGTCAGCGGAGAGGACGGTTACGATCACCTGTATCTCGTTGTGAAGCCCCTTTGGGAAAAGGGGTCTCAGTGGGCGGTCGGTCAGGCGGGCGGCCAGCGTTCCGATCTCGGTTGGCCGGCCCTCTCTTCGGAAAAAGCTACCGGGAATTTTCCCTACGGCGTACAGGCGCTCCTCATAGTCTATGGTCAGGGGCAGGAAGTCTATTCCCTCCCTGGCGGTTGGCGAAGCGCAGGCGGTGACAAGTAGGACCGAGTCTCCGTACCTGATGGTTACCGAGCCACCGGCCTGATTTGCCAGCTTGCCGGTTTCGATGGTGAGTTGGCGTCCAGCGATCTCCACGCTTGTAGTGTGAATCAAAATGAAAATATCCTCCTCTAGCTAATCAACACTTGGGGAGAATAAAGAAAGAGCACCCGAGGGTGGGTGCTACCTCCGAATGAGAAGACTGGTTGTCAGTTCCATGTACCGACTGCTATCTTTTTTCCTCAGATAGCGCAGGAGCCGTCGCCGCTGGCCCACCAGTTTCATTAATCCACGGAGACAATGATAGTCCCTGCGGTGTACCCTGAGGTGTCCACTAAGGTGATTTATCCGTTGTGTGAGGATGGCTATCTGCACACCTGTGGACCCGGTATCACCTTCCTTTGTTTGGTACTCCTGAATGAGGGCCTGTTTACTCTCCGTCGCCAGCATCTATATATGACCTTTCTCTATTCTCTTCGGCAGGAATTATAGCATAGGTCGCCCGAGGAGTAAACCGCAAACCCATGCGTCTTAATGCAGACGGGTTGCTTGGGTATTCCCAAAGCCGACCTGTCCACTCCCTCCAAATATAACAGGGCAACCAAATATTACCGAATATATGTCACCGGGTATTTTCCTCCGAGGGCGCTGAGTTGCGCAAAGTGTTACCTTGCGGCCCTCTCAGAGGTGAAGCACTCGTTGCAGTACACCGGCCTACCCAGCCGAGGCTGGAAGGGTACTTGCGCCTCTTTGCCACATGAGGCACAGATTACCGTATGCATTATACGCGCACTACCTTCTTCATCCCGGGTGCGTCGGCGTGCGGAACGACAATCTGGGCAGCGGCTGGGCTCGTTGAGCAGTCCCCGCTTCTGATAAAATTCTTGTTCGCCTTCGGAAAAAACGAACTCGGTTCCACATTCTCGGCATACCAGACTCTTATCACTCAACGCTGTCCTCCTAGGTAATTTCCGGGGTCATTTCTAGGTCACTATGTTGACTGTGTGATCTATTGGCCCGGAACCCAGGCCAGCACCCAAGAAGCGTCCTCGGAGCGCAACAGCGGCATTCTATTTAAGCCCTAGAATGCAATTCGGTGGGAGTCTACCATCGAAAATCTCGCGAGTCAACAAATCCGGCAGCCGGATGATAGCAGTTGCTCAGTGTCCTGCAGCGGATGCCCTTGCACAAAACCTACACCTGAACGCTAGACTTCTCCATTTGCCAAATATCTATTGGTGTGGGAAAATGTGGCATGCAAATTGGTGCCTTCGAGATTCACGAGCCTATTCCGGAGTTTAAGAACCTCCACGCGATTGCTCTCCTTCACCCATGGGTGGATGCGGGCAACGTGGGTACTCTGTCTCTGGAGAGGCTTGAAAGCCACTTTGGAGCTAAAGAGCTTGGGAAGTTGCATCGCCCCGGGAACTTCTTCGATTTCACTCGTTATCGCCCCACCTCTCAGTTTGTGGAGGGCCAGCGCGTAATCGTAGTCCCCAACACAAACATATACTACGCCCTTGGGACAGACGGCCCTGACTTCCTTTTCATCCATCTCATGGAGCCACATGCGTTTGCCGAGAGATACGTCAAGTCCGTGGTTGACCTGCTCAAAACGCTTAATGTAAAGCGTTACTGCCGTATTAGTGGAATGTACAACGCGGTGCCCCACACCAGACCCCTCAGGGTCACAGGCTCTCCGGAGCTGGAGAAAATGCCCGGCATGTCAGGTCTTATCACGCCGCGTCAGTCAACCGGAGGATACCAGGGCCCGACCAGTATTATGAACTCGTTGGCGGAGGAGCTTGAGAAATCGGGTACGGAGATGATCAACTTCATGGTGCACCTGCCTCACTATCTGAGCCTTGAGGATGACTATGCAGGGACGGCACGACTGATGGAAGTCCTCTGCACCCTCTATGATCTTCCTCCCCACTTGATGGAGGCCGATCGGGGCGCTACCCAATACCAAGAGGTGGGCACTCAGTTGCAGCACAACACCCAGGTCAAAGCCCTGATATCACAGCTTGAAGAGTACTACGACGATCAACAGAGCCCTGAACCTGAAGAGGAAACTCCACCCCTTGCTCCTGATGTCGAGACTTTCCTGCGTGAGATTGGCCTTAGGCTGGACGACAAGTAATTTTTGTAAAGGCTTTGCCAGCGAAGAGATGGCTGTGCGAGTCCCGATAAATCGGGACGACCCGTTCGCTCTGGCTCAGGGTAAACTCCGCAGCCTGAAGAGGGGGCACCCCACGCCAGATTGCCACGGCTCTCCTTCGTCGAGCCTCGCAATGACATTATAAAGGTGTATTACAGATACACCGCACTGGCATGCGTTTCAAGAGTTCTTACGGACTCCCGAAAGAGATATGCATCGCAAGTGGTGAGGAACGCTTGCTACAAAGTAGGCAGTCACCCATCTAAAATCTTGACCTTGACCCGTGTTGTGTGGTACTGTTTTGCCCACAAAAGCAAAGACGGAGACGAGTACGGGGGACGCCCTCGCCAAGCGAGTCTGGCATGGTGGGAGCAGACGCGAAAGGCCCCCTGGAAGATCACTCCTGAGCTGCCCGCCGAAAACCACAAAGGGCTTTGGGTTAGTAGACCGGGCCGGAGTCGCACACCGTTACCAGTGACGAGGGCATGATGGTGCCCTGAATGAGCGCCCCGGTGTAAGTTGTAATTGAAAGCCGGGGAAAAAGGGTGGTACCGCGGGATTCTTTCAAATGATCCCGTCCCTTGGGGACGGGATTTTTCTATTTTGTAGGGGGAATCATGGAAATACAGTTGTATGACACCACACTGAGAGATGGAGCGCAGCAGGAGGGTATCTCTCTTTCCGCGGAAGACAAGATCAAGATTACCCTCAAGCTGGACGAACTGGGGGTCCACTACATCGAGGGTGGATGGCCCGGCTCCAACCCAAAGGACGTTGAGTATTTCCAAAGAATCAAGTCGATTCCTCTCTCGAACGCTCGCATCTCCGCGTTCGGCAGCACTCGCCGGGCGGGAATACGCGTGGAGGACGACGGCAATATCAAGGCGCTGCTGGCGGCGGAGACTCCCGCTGTGACCCTGGTTGGAAAGAGTTCAGACCTCCACGTTCTCAGGGTGTTGGAGACCACGCTGGAGGAGAACCTGGCGATGATTGCCGACTCCGTCTCTTACATGAAGAAACAGGGACGCACCGTCTTCTACGATGCCGAGCACTTCTTCGATGGCTACAAGGCCAATCCGGAGTACGCCCTTCAGACCATTAAAGTGGCGGCGGAAGTCGGCGCGGACTGCCTTGTGCTGTGCGATACCAACGGTGGCATGCTGACTAAGGAGATAACCGACATAGTCTCTCTGGTGCGTCGTGAAGTGACGACCCCTCTGGGCATCCACTGTCACAGTGATGCGGATATGGCCGTTGCCAATACCCTGGCCGCTGTGACGGTTGGAGCCACCCAGGTGCAGGGCACAATCAATGGATATGGAGAGCGGTGCGGCAATGCCAACCTTCTCTCCATTATAGCCAATCTGAAGGTGAAGATGGGCATTTCCTGCGTGACCGACGAGCAGCTTGCCGGTCTCACGGAGGCATCCCACTACGTCAGCGAGATAGTCAACATACCTCCAAACGGCCAGCAGCCCTACGTTGGCGTCAGTTCCTTCAGCCACAAGGGAGGTCTGCACGTGGCCGCGATGGCAAAGGTGGAGGAGAGCTACCAGCACATCGCACCGGAGACGGTTGGAAACGCCAAGCGCGTTGTGATTTCCGAGCTATCGGGGCGTGGGAATATTCTGCATCGACTCAATGAACTTGGGTTGGCGGACATGGTGAGCCGGGAGCAGGTGGTCGTTCTACTCGACAGGTTGAAGTTGCAGGAGAGCAAGGGGTTTCAGTACGAAGGGGCGGAGGCTTCCTTTGAGTTGATGGTGAGAAGGAGCCTGGATGGCTACCGTCCTCCCTTTGATATGGTGGACTTCATGGTGCTGGTCGAAAACCGTCGTCGCGCTCCTGCCAACGGCGACCACGAGGACATGCTGTCGGAGGCGGTTGTCAAGGTGAGGGTTGGCTCTCAGTTGATGCACACCGCCGCGGAGGGCAATGGCCCCGTGAACGCCCTGGACAACGCTCTGCGGAAGGGCCTTTTGGAGTCATACCCGTCTCTGGACGCTGTGAAGCTGCTGGACTACAAGGTGCGGGTGGTCGACCAGGGCCAGGACACGCGGGCCGTGGTGAGGGTGCTCATCGAGTCGACCGACGGCAAGAGCCAGTGGCAGACGGTTGGCTCCTCCAGCAACATCATCGAGGCCAGTTGGATGGCCCTTGCCGATAGTTTCGAGTATTTCTTGATACACCAGGGGTAGGGACCACTGGCGTGGTGGGGTGTCTTTGAAATACACCCGTAAATTGTCATTGCGAGGATGCCGACGTGTCGGGAGACGAAGCAATCTGGAGGAGGGACGCACCCCACGGCCAGATTGACACCGCCCTCCTTCGTAGGGCCTCGCAATGACATTAGACAAACTTCTGGGACTGGACATTTGCGGGGTGTGTTGCATTGACGCCGCCTCACCACTTGGGTACAGTGGTGAAGCTAACAACTTGAAGCCAAAGATAGGCGATAAGGATGCGCTGGAGAAACCTATTACCCTGTCTTATCCTTCTCCTAGTACTGGTTGGGTGTACTAGTGAGACAGCTACGCCGTATCCGACCTACACTCAGTACCCGATAAATACGGCACAACCTACCTATACGCCTGTTACTACCGCAACACCATATCCGACTGCCACAGTTTACGCTACTGCGACTCCTTACGCGACATCTACGCCGTATCCAACATATACCCCTCATCCCACTCCAACCCCATTGGTTACACCTCACCCCTCTCCGCTACCTGTGACCCTTGAATGGGGTAACATTGACGTAACAGTAGGGCAACCCGAGAAGCTGAAGATGATTTCGGGCGGGGACAGCGCTAGTGATCTATTACCCCAGGGAGTCTTCCTCGCTATTCCCTTCACCATGAGGAACGAGGGCCGTGCCGAGGAAGAGTTTCGTGCTACGATGTTGCTCTATGATGAAACGCAGACACTGTACTTCCCTAAGAGAACAGATTTCATAGAAGGCTACCTGCAAGTTTTAGGATATAACGTGGATTATGATAATCCCTCCTCCCCAAGTAAGGTGTATGAGCAACCAATCTCACCAGGGGCTGAAGTAGTGAAGAATATTGTGTTTGATGTTCCCGTTGAGGCATTAGACTTCACCCTCGTGCTTTGGGGTAAATTTGGTTCCTTTATGCTTCGCGTGGGAATATGAGGCCCACCAGCAGTAATGGCAAGTCCACCATGAGCTTGCCAGCACCCCTCTACCACCAGGCCGTTTCGTTTGGGTGAAGCATCCTGGCTTCCATCTCTTCTCTCCAGGGCCCTGCCGTCAGGTACTTCCATCCGCCGTCGGCGAAGATAACGACGATGTTGCCGCCGTTCATGCGCTCGGCCACCCGCTGGGCGCAGCTCAGGACTGCCCCGGAGGATACGCCGGCGAATATCCCCTCCTTCTCAAGGAGAGACCTGGAGCAGGCGAAAGCTTCCTGCGTATCCACCAGAAACCTTCCATCGAGCATGCCCATGTCAAGCAGGGGAGGGATGTACCCTTCCTGGAGGCTTCTCAGACCCTGAAGCTGGTCTCCCATCTTTGGCTCCACACCAATTATCCTGGTCTGAGGGTTGTGCTCCTTGAGTCTCTTTCCCACCCCCGTGATGGTCCCGCCGGTGCCTATGCCGGCAACGAAGGCATCCACCTGCGGAATGGCCTGTAGGATTTCCGGCCCCGTTGTCTCGTAGTGGGCCTGAAGATTACCCTTGCTCTCGAACTGACAGGTGTTGAACCAGCCTTCTTCCCGGCTCAGGCGTTCCGCCATCTCTATGGCCCCCTTCATCCCTGCCAAGGGATCGCACCATACTATCTCCACACCGTAGGTCGCCAGCAGTTCGGCGACGCCTGGGGTTGTCCTGCGGAGCATTACCACCTTCAGCTTGTACCCCTTTTGCTTGGCTATCAGGGCCAGTGCCAGGGCGGTGTTCCCTGTGCTGGCTTCGATGAGGGTCTGGCCCGGCTTCAGATCGCCGCGCTCTTCTGCCTGTTGCACAAGGTACTTGGCCACCCTGTCCTTGATGCTCCCCGTCGGATTATGCCCTTCCAGCTTGGCGAAGATGCGGACTTCCGGCTTGGGACTCATGCGTGGTATTTCCACAAGGGGGGTGTTCCCCACGTAATCCAGGATGCTTTTGGAGTGTATTGTCATAGCAGTTTTTTGGGATGATGGTGTCTGAGTGAATAATACCTGAATCCAATGTTCTTCGGAAGTCCTGTTCCTGGATAAGGAGATTCATCTGTGGATGCGTGGGATGTTGACAAGGGCACTAGCCACCTCTACAATTCTCAGCATCTATTAAAGTATGGTTGATATAGTCAATAAGTAGGGAAAATGCTAAGAATTAGACTTCGCAGAGTTGGTGCTAAAAAGAAGCCCAGCTATAGAATAGTGGTGGCAGACTCAAGAGCCCCACGTGATGGTGCCATTGTTGACCAGGTAGGTCATTATGATCCTCTCACCGACCCTCCCACCATAACCATGGATGAGGAGAAGGTGGTGAAGTGGCTTGGCAATGGGGCCCAGCCCTCGGAACCGGTGGAGGGGATGCTGAAGAGGATGGGAATACTTGAGAGGCTGAATGGGTAATGAAAGAGTTAATAGAGTACATCGCTAAGTCGTTGGCCACAAAGCCCGATGAGGTGAGTGTCACAGAGGTCACTGATGAAGACGGCCAGATTGTCCTCAAGCTGGAAGTTGCCGAAGAGGACAAGGGCAAGATCATCGGCAGGCAGGGCAGGGTTGCACAGGCCATGCGGGTCCTGTTGCGGGTGCGGGCGGTGAAAGAAGATGTTCGTGCCAGCCTTGAGATAGTCTAACTCTTATGTATACCTTGTAAAATACTTGTAAATCTCTTTGGTAGTTTCCCCCCTTTCGAATGATTGACTCTGTGCTGTGAACCAGGAATCTCCCTCTCCCAAATCCAAGTACCACCTCCCTCAAGTCGCTATCGTTGGTGTCGTCGCGGCGCCGTGGGGATTTGACGGCGAGGTAAGGGTTCAGCCGCACACCGATAATCCCAAGCGGTTTTCCAAGGGAAGCTACCTTTTTGCAAAGGGCCGCGCTCTTCAGATTGAACGGTGTCGATGGCATCAGGGGCTGGCACTGATAAAGTTCCGCGGCATAGAGACTAGCGAGGATGCTCAGCGCCTTCAGGGACTCCAGTTGGATGTGCCGCTGGATGAAGTCCCGTCGTTGTCTTCCGATAGCTATTACCACTTCCAGATTCTGGACATGGAGGTCTGGACCATAACGGGGGACTTCCTTGGCACGGTGGAGGATATCCTCGTCACCGGCAGCAACGATGTCTATGTGGTACGCCATGGGGAAGATGAAGTCCTTGTGCCGGCCATTCAGGACGTCATTTTGGAAGTGGACCTGGAAAAGGGCCGTATGACTGTGGACCTGCCGGAAGGGCTTCGCTAGCGGCCCGTCTCTGAAGTTCTCGCTGCCGCGGAGGACATCGTCATTGCGAGTCCCGATGAAATCGGGGCGTGGCAATCTGGAGGGGGGCGCACTCCACGGCCAGATTGCGGAGTTTACCCTGAGCCAGAGCGAACGGGTCGCCTGCGTCTCCTCGTAATGACAACTTATGGGTGTGAGGCCAGTTTCTCAAGGCATCCTACATGTGGCTCCTGATATCCTTTATGGGTACAGAGCCTGCCCTGAGCTTGACGAAGGGGCTCGCCCTGCTGCCTTTGACCTTGGTGGCCGACAATGATAAGATTCCCGCGAAGAGCCATCAAAATATCACATAAGGAATAATCAGATGTCTGGTCATTCAAAGTGGTCCACAATAAAGCATCAGAAGGGTGTCACTGACGCCCGCAGGGGTCAGCTATTCACCAAACTGGCCCGGGAGATTACGGTCGCGGCCAGGGAAGGTGGGGACAGCCCCGACATGAACGTACGCCTTCGAATGGCTGTCCAGAAGGCCAAAGAGAACAACATGCCCCTAGACAACGTTGACCGTGCCATCAAACGCGGGGCCGGCGGCGGCGAAGGCGGCGAGGCCCTGGTGGAAGCCATCTACGAAGGATATGGCCCTGGCGGAGTAGCCATACTGCTCCATGCCCTTACCGACAACCGTCAACGTACAGTCTCGGATGTTCGTGCTTCCTTTAGCAGAGCTGGCGGCAGCCTTGGGGAGGCCGGGTGCGTGTCCTGGATATTTGAGTCGCGCGGGGTCGTCTCGGCGGAAGTGAACCCGGATGAGGGGGAGGACATAGCGCTTGTGGCGATAGATGCCGGCGCTGAGGACTTCAAGCTGGACGGCTCCTACCTGGAGCTATATGCCAGTCCTGGGAACCTGGAATCTCTGCGCAGTGCTATGGAGCAGCGAGGTGTGAAGATCAGTTCGGCAGAGCTATCCATGGTGCCAAGCAACACGGTACTTCTGGATGCCAAGGTCGCCGAACAGGCGCTGCGCCTTCTGGACCACCTGGAAGAACTGGACGATATTCAGAAGGTGTACACCAACGCCGACTTCCCAGACGAGGCCCTGGAACAGTACAAGGGCTGATTTTTTTGTAAGGGCTGACAATCTTGGCCTAGCACCCGATCCAAAATGGGAGGTGCTAGACTCTAACCTCAATGGAGAACCACCTATGACCCCCTTTGATGAATGGGCCGATCTATACGATTGGGTCTATGCCTGGAAGCGGGACGATATCCCCTTCTACGTCGAAGAGGCCAGGAAGTCCGGCGGCCCCGTCCTGGAACTTGGATGCGGCACTGGTAGGGTCGCCATACCAATCGCAAAGGCAGGCATCGAGGTCGTTGGGCTGGACAGCTCCGCGAAGATGCTTCAGGTGGCCCGTCGCAAGGCCAAAGCTGCGGGGCGCATCAGAGGAAAGCTCACCTGGGTACGGGGTGACATGCGCAGCCTCTCCATGTCCAGGAAGTTCGCCCTGGTCATCATCCCATACCGGGGTTTCCTCTCCCTCCTCAACGTTGAGGAGCAGCGCCGCTGCCTGGATGGCGTCAAGGCACATCTGCTGCCGGGTGGCAAGCTGGTCTTCGATATCTTTGTCCCCGACCTGGATACCATGACCGAAGATTCTACGGCAGCCGTCCACTCCTGGGACGTGTCTCACCCTGAGACCGGGCACCGCCTGGTTGTCTGGGACCAGAGCCGCTTCGACAACCACAACCAGGTCATTGATGTCCGCATGATTATCGAGGAGTTGGACGGGACGGGGGAGGTTGTGCGAAAGCTATACCGAGACTTTCAGCTCCGCTATATGCACCGCTTCGAGGCACAGCACCTGCTGGAGCTGTGCGGTTTCCATGTGATTGATATTTTTGGGAACTTCGACCGCGAGCCCCTGGACGAGGCCAGCGACGACATGGTGTGGGTGGCTGCGTCCAGGGAGTAATGGGCCAAATCGCAGTAGGAGAAACCCATAGAGTGTAAGACGTCAGAATACAGCGCGCGATACGGGCTTTTGAAAAATTGGGGTATGTGGTAACGCGGACGCGGGGTAGCCATTATATCCTCAGGCATCCTGAAAGGGGACTGCTTGTATTGCCGTTTCATCGGGGCACAGTTAAGGTAGGCATTCTTTTTGATGCCCTGGATAGGGCGGGGATTACTGTAGAGGAGTTTGAACAACTCCTGTAAGGTTATTGAGATGGAATATTCTGTCATAGTTCACAGCGCTGAAAAGGGAGGGTTCTGGGTTGAAGTGCCAGCACTGCCCGGCTGCTACTCCCAAGGAGAAACCTTGGATGAGACGCTGGGGAATGTCAGGGAAGCGATAGACCTCTATCTGGAGGTGCTAATAGAGGCGAAGTGGCCCATACCAAGGGATGAGGAAGTCGTATTCAAGGTTTCGGTAGGAGCATAGGCCAAAGGTAACATGCCAGAATTCAAGATCGTTTCAGACTACGGGCCAACGGGAGACCAGCCCCAGGCCATAGACATGCTCGCGGAGGGTGTGAACAAGGGCCTGCGGCATCAGACCCTGCTTGGCGTCACGGGCAGCGGCAAGACCTTCACGATGGCCAACGTCGTCGAGAAGGTGCAGCGTCCCACCCTTGTCATCGCCCACAACAAGACCCTGGCGGCCCAGCTTGCCACGGAGTTCAGGGAGTTCTTCCCCAACAACGCCGTTGAGTACTTTGTGTCCTACTACGACTATTACCAGCCGGAAGCATATGTTCCCCAGACGGACACATATATAGAGAAGGACTCCAACATCAACGACGAGATCGACAAGCTGCGTCACTCCGCTACTCGCTCACTCCTCACCCGACGTGACGTACTGATAGTAGCCTCCGTGTCCTGCATCTATGGTCTGGGCGCGCCTGAGGAGTATCAGAGCTTCGTTGTATCCCTCCGCAAGGGGGAGCAGAACAGTCGTTCCAAGCTCATTCGCCGGCTCGTGAACCAGCAGTACGAGCGCAACGACATGGACCTCTCCCGTGGAAAGTTCCGCGTCCGCGGCGATACGCTGGAGATACTGCCCGCGTATGAGGACGTGGCGTTGCAGGTCCAGTTCTGGGGCGACGAGGTGGAGCGTATCCTAGAACTCGACCCGCTTACGGGCGAGGTCTTCGGTGAGCGAGACTCGGTGGATATATATCCTGCCAAGCACTTCGTCACTTCTGAAGAGAAGCTGGTCCTGGCCATTGAGGACATCAAGGCGGAGATGGAGGAACGTGTCGGTTGGTTCCGCGACCAGGGCAAGCTCCTGGAGGCGCAGCGTCTTGAGAACCGCACGAGGTACGACCTGGAGATGCTGCGTGAGGCGGGCTACTGCTCCGGCGTCGAAAACTACTCCGCTCCCCTTGGAAGACGCTCAAAGGGAAGCACCCCCTGGTGTCTGCTGGACTACTTCCCAGACGACTACCTCCTGTTCATAGACGAAAGCCACATGACCATTCCGCAGATGCATGGGATGTACCACGGGGACATGTCCAGGAAGCAGACCCTTGTTGACTACGGCTTCCGTCTGCCGTCTGCAATGGACAACCGGCCTCTCAACTTCGATGAGATTGAGAAGCATATAAACCAGGCCGTATACGTCTCTGCGACGCCAAGCGCCTACGAGTACAGCCACAGCCAGCAGATGGTTGAGCAGGTCATACGACCAACCGGCCTGCTTGACCCCACCATCGAGGTCAAGCCGACAAAGGGCCAGATCGACGACCTGCTGTACCAGATACGGACGCGGGTGGACAGGGGAGAGCGGTGCCTTGTGACCACCCTTACCAAGCGAATGGCGGAGGAGCTGGCTGACTATCTACAGGAGATGAACGTCAAGACCCACTACCTCCACTCGGAGATCGACACGCTGGAGCGCAGCGAGATACTCCGCGACCTCCGTCTGGGTGTGCACGACGTGGTGGTCGGGATCAACCTTCTTCGGGAGGGCCTCGACCTGCCGGAGGTCAGCCTGGTTGCCATTCTGGACGCGGACAAGGAGGGATACCTGCGCTCCGGGTCGTCGCTAATCCAGACCATTGGCCGGGCGGCCCGCCACTCCGACGGCCACGTCATCATGTACGCCGATAACATGACCGACTCCATGAAAAAGGCGATTGGAGAGACCTATCGGCGGCGGGAAATCCAGGAAGCACACAACAGGGAACACGGCATCACCCCACAGGGCATTCACAAGGCCATCAGAGATATCACGGAACGGGTAAAGGCCGTGGCCGAGAGACGCCCGACCTATGAGGTACACCGGGACATGCCCAAGGACGACCTGCTGCGTGTGATCAAGGACCTGGAGTCCCAGATGAAACTGGCGTCCAGGTCGCTGGAGTTCGAGAAGGCTGCTCTGCTGCGTGATGAAATGGTGGAGCTTCGCAAGGTCATGGCCTCCGGCAAGGAACCGGAGTATGACTCGAATATGGTATCCAAAAAGCTGTAAGCCAGCCTGACTCAAGAGCTACGCCTACTCCGGTAGCCATACTAAATGGGAATCTCACCCTTGCAGATGCGGTAATGCCACCGTCATAACTTGGGCAAGGAAGCTAATGGCTGAACAGAACTATTACACCATCCTGGGTGTTGCTCCTGACTGCTCCGAGGAACAGCTGCAGGCAGCATATCATCGCGCGGCTAGTTATTGGCATCCTGACCGGAACAAATCGCCGAATGCGGTTGAGATGATGAAACTTGTGAACATTGCCTACGAAGCCTTACGCGACCCTACCCGCCGCAGGCAATACGACCAAGATGAACTTGCCCGAAGAGGTTACGCCAGTGCTGATCCACCCCAACCTCCATCGCAGTCAGGCTCGCCCCCGCGTCCTCCACGCCCAGGCGACCGCTCAGACAGGTGGAAAGTGCCTCATGTGTCTAAGGGGTTCATATTTGGGATGATTGGGGCTTTTTCTGTTATCCTGCTACTAGGAATAGCCCTTGTGAAGGACGATGAGCAATCACCATCTGACGGTGGACTCAGACCGTCAGTTCTGCCGACAGCCACCTCAGTGCCTACTGCAACGGTGAGGTACATAGCTTCAATACCGACGTTCGCTCCTACGCCGACGGCAACCACTATCCCTGCTTCATCAGCTGCAGCCACGCCGACTCCAACGATTGTACCTACTGCGACAGCGACATACATACCTTTAACGCCGACGGTCGCTCCTACGCCGAAGGCAACCATTACCCCTGCTTCCACAGCTACAGTCATGCCCACTCCAACGACTGAACCCACTGCGACAGCGACGTACCCACCTTTACCAACGGCAACACCCCCATCAGGAGTAATTGCGAGTTTCACTGGCGTTGGCCATCAGAACACCTTGCCGTTCATAGTGGACGCATCGCCGTGGCGATTGAAGTGGGAAGCGACGGGCAATCTTTACCTTACGTTGTACAACCCAGCTACAGGTGCGCGGATTGATACCCTAATCAGTAACGAGCCTTCTGGGGAAACCTTGATCTATGGTCGAAAGGGCAGTTTCTATCTAGAGATCAGCGGTCAAGACAGTTGGACGGTCGTAATAGAGATACCCTAGCCATCAGCTCATGTTTGAACCGAGAAGCAAGGTACCGGAGTATGACTCGAAGATGGTATCCAAGAAGCTGTATGCCGGCTTGAAGGCGACCCCGTAATTTCCACTTTCTTACACCTGCTGACCTGGGATACCCTTTTAATAATCCCCTGTGCAGAGTCGTATACCCTCACAACTGGAACTGGCACAACTGGAACTGGCACAACTGGAACTGGTTGATGAACCAGCGAAAATGTTACAATTTACTATTGATGCAATTGCATCACCGAATGGTATTGGAGGCGTCTCTCCTGTCGGATCTTTAGGGGGACGGACGGGTAACAGAAGATGGAGATAAACCGTATCTCGTACTTACAGGCCAACAGCCTGACCAGGTTGGTGGCCGCGGCCGTGGGTGTGTCGCTGGTCGCAGCATTCGGGGTGCTGCTGGTCGAGGCACAGAGTCAACCCAAGCCTCTTTTACAGTTGCCGGCAATGCTTGTGACCCTTGGCCTTGGTGCGCTGACGCTCTATGCAAGCTCCTACGCCGTTGCGGGACGCCGGATGGTAGCCCTGGCTTTCTGGGGCGTCAGTGTTGCTTTGCTCATTCTCCTGCCCATTCTGCAGTTCCTACCCATAGATTATGACACTCCCACTCTCCTGGATGTGAAGGCCCTTGCGCCTCCTCTATGGCAATACACCCTGGCCATTCCCCTTCTGCTTTTCCTCCTCCTTGAAACGTCCATTCCAAGCTTGAGGCCCAACAACACCTCCAACGTGTTCCTCTCCATAGGGCTTCTATCGGCGATAGCGTTCCTGTTCTTCACCACTGCCCTCATTGGCGACATTGCCAACAACTCCATACTGATCTTTATTCCTCGTCGTATGTTTCTGAATGTGGCGACTCCCATTGGAATCAGCGGTTTGATAGTCCTTGCCATCGTGCTCACACGCAAAGGACTGGTGGTTCCGGGAATAGTGATGCTGCTGATAACCGGCCTCGGCATAGAATGGGTGTCCACCTGGTCTTACGACGGCCCCCACTTCCTTGAGGGTACTGCGCAGATTCCATTCGACCGCTATCCGCTGCTGCCGGTGCTGGCCTGGACCATCCCGGGTATGATCGTAGCCGCCGCGGGCGTCGTCGCCGGCTGGGAGGTCTTTTTCAAGGGCGGTACGCACGCCGAGGCCGAGAAAGATGTGGATGACGGTGCACAAGGCCGGGTTGAGCGACCATGAAACGTATATACACCATACTTTTGCTATTGATCGTCACCCTTCTCCTGGCGCTGGGTTCCGGCGTGCCCGTGTACTTTCGAGTATTCTTCCTCACCGCGCTGGTGGCGGCGGGCAGCTTCATGTGGGCTTATCTGAACCTGCTGGCAACCCATGTCACGGTCAACAGGACGTATGGCAAACTCCGGGTGGGGGAGTACCTGGAGAGCCGGGTCGCCATTCATAACTCAAGCCCGCTGCCCAAGTTCAGCCTTGAGATAAACGATCTTTCTGAGGTGCCCGGCCACAATACGGGAGCAGTGATAAACCTGCCACCCTTCGGAGATTTATCTCTGGTATTGAAAATCCCCCTCATGAAGCGCGGCATCTACAGGGTTGGTTCGCCCACCGTTTCCAGCAAAGACCCATTCGGTATATTCCGGCTGCAATGCCGAGGACCTGGAGGGGAGCAGCTTGTGGTGCTGCCGTACATGGTGGACATTCCACCATTCTCTCTGTCCCAGGGGGACTTCAGCGGAGAGGGGTCGTTCTTGAGGAGTACTCCTGAATCCAGCGCCTCTGCCTCCACCCTACGGGAATACCGGTCGGAAGACAGCACCAGGTATATCCACTGGCCTGCGACCGCCCGCAGGGGCAACATCATGCTGAAGCAGTTCGATGGCGGAATGGAAGATGTGGCCTGGATTCTCCTTGACCTACAGGCGGAGATTAAGGAAGGGGACGAGGTTGAGAACACCGAGGAGTATGCGGTAACCGCGGCAGCCTCCATTGCCAAGAGCTACTCACAGATGGGATGGGCGGTGGGGATGATGTCTTACGGAGACCGCCAGTACGTCCTTTCACCACAGGAAGGCGCGCTCTCTCTGGACCGTATGTTTGTGGCCCTGACCGAGGCACGTGCCGAGGGCACTGTTCCTCTCAGAGAACTCCTCGTCTACTGGCAGTCCCACATTCCCTCTCCTACCGTCTCCCTGGCGGTGATAACCTCTTCCGTTGACCCCGCATGGGGTGTCGCCTTGGAATCTGTGATCCGGCAGGGCGTTTCGGCAACGGCGGTGTTGATAGACCCCACATCCTTTGGTGCCACGGGAGACCCCCGGCTCCTTCTCAGCCAGCTTCAAAGAAGAGGCGTGCCTACCTACCTGCTCAGGAAAAACGAGGATATAGCCCAGGCCTTGCAGCATCCCTGGCGTCTTCCCGGTACCCCGCCCGTGGGAGAGCAGGCAGGAACGCATTCATGACTCTACAGACCGGGACATTCTACCTGTCACCGATTTACCGGATAAGGGGCTTTTTGCGTGGGCTGGACATCACGTTCTGGCTTCAAGTGGCCTTGTTGACAACGGCTGCCGCGTCGGTGCAGGCCGCCGGGTGGGTGGAGTCTCCGCCTCTTGTGCTATTTGCTTTCCTTGCAGCGCTGGCCGCTATCCTGCTGGTCAATTTGGGAGAATACCGCGGAGTGCATCATCTTTGGGCCATCCTGGCAGGGGGTTTCCTTGCCTACGCTGGAGGGATATATCTCATAGAGGCCGATCAGTGGTACTCGAAGTTCGGCGAGTTGAATGGCAGGTTGGCGCAGTGGTGGTCTGCCGTAGTGGGAGAGGATGCCACCACCGATGGCCTACCGCTCTCGGTCAGTGTCATAGCGATAACCTGGATGGTGGCCTATTTCACCTCCTGGGGCCTCTTCAAACATCGGAACGTCTGGGCGACTCTTCTGCCAATAGGGATGGGCACCATAATCAACCTCACGTACCTGCCGGACAGGTTCTCCGTTTACCTATTCGTCTTTCTTTTCTTCGCCCTCCTCATGCTGGTGCATATGAACAGCCTCAGCCAGCGCTCCCTGCTCCAGGCCAGGGGTACTCCACATCCACCCTCGATTCATCGTTTGTCACTGTTTCATGGCGTATGGCTGAGCGCCATTATCCTCGGGATTACCGTAATGGTTCCCATCTGGAAAACTCCCGACGCTCCTCTGGAATGGGCCTTCGAGCCGGTGGATAGAGTGGTGGACAGTTTTCAGGACGAGGTCTATCGAATCTTCGCCGGCGTGCCCGGCTACAGTCCCTCATCCATACGCTTCTTCGGCTCGATCCTTCCGCTGGTTCGGCCTGTGCCGACGGCTGACGACCCCATCCTATTCTCGGACTCTCGCTACGCTCTCTACTGGCCTGCCATAGCCTATGACCAGTACACGTCCAAGGCGTGGAGGGTGGGGGATACCGTGTCTCAACTGGTGATTACACCCTCTGAACAGATGATAGATGAATCGGAAGAGGGTGTATCCGGAGTTGTTTACCAGGTCGATATGTACGTGCCGTCTCCTTACCTTTTGGTGGCTGGAAATCCGGTACTCTTGAACCCGAATGCCAGGGAGAACATCCCCGCTTCCAAGAAGTACCAGATAGACCTGGCCGACCTGGAACAGAACGGAGATTTACCCGTTGGCTTGCAGAGCCTGGCCTCTAATCTGGCTGCCTTTGTGAACGATCCCGGCAACAATTTCGTGACGAGGATTCCAGGAGATATCCTGGTGCTCAAGATGGTCAAAGACCTATCGCCTTCGGGCGGCAGGACCACCTTTGATCTGGAACCGGACTCGTCTTCCTACTACGCGGATATGCGGCAAGCCGTCGATAGCCAGGGAACAATTGTGGGCCTGGAGGTGGTGAGGGCGCAGTTGACAGGCTCTACCGTTTCCATTGAGCCAATTGAGCGGTTGGTGCGCGGCAGTCAATACAGAGTTACCTCCCAGTTCAACCTGGTCAGCGAGGAGGCACTGCGTACCATTCCGGAGCAGTACCCTCTGGGGATACTTGAGCGCTACCTTCAGGTCCCGGATTCCCTGCCGGATAGAGTATCCGTATTGGCCTCCAACATTGTGTCTGGAGCGACCAATATCTATGATAGTGCCGTAGCTACAGAGACCTATCTGAGAAGCCTTGAGTATACAGTTGCTCCTCAGACCGTTCCACACGACGCCGACACGGTGGACTACTTCCTCTTTGAGTCCAAGGAAGGCTACGGAGACTACTTTGCGTCGGCCATGGCCATGATGCTCAGGACCCAGGGGATTCCGACGCGGCTTGTGTTGGGCTTTGGCCCTGGAGAACCCGACCCTGATGAAGAGGGGTTCCTGGTGAGGGACCGGGACAGCCATTCCTGGCCGGAGGTCTACTTCCTCAACGTCGGATGGGTGCCCTTCGAGCCTACACCAATCTATCCTACCCGCCCACGCGGCCTCCCTGCAAGCCCATTCAGTGGTGATGGGCTATTGCTAGATCAAAACGGGGAAGAGGAACTGGATGCTCTGGAGGGTCTTTTGGACCCGGAGGGAGAGGAGCTGCTCATGGATCCTGGTGGGGGGCCATTGTCGGGAGGGTCGGGCCCACTGGCTCTGCCCCTTCGATACTTTGGGACACCTCTTGGGATGGGCGGGGTCCTATTCGGCCTCTTTTTGGTGGTTGGAGCCATCCTCATGCGCATTCTTTGGATGCGGCAGTACGGTGGATTGGGAACAGGGCAAACGGCCTTCGAAAGAGTGCATAGGCTGGCCACCTTCCTGGGGTTTCCCTCGCCTCCATCGCAAACCGCCCTGGAATTCTCGCACAGCCTCTCGATGCTGATTCCAGAGGCCAGTGAAGAGGTTGAGCTTGTATCCAGTAGCTTTGTGCGTCAGCGGTATGGAGGCATGGCTCCAACGGCTATGGAGGAACTGCGTCTAATTTGGGCATGGCGCCGCATAAAGAGCGCGCTCATGGCCCACCTGAGGCAGATTGGTGAACCCACTATTTCCCCTGGGTGACATACTCATGCCCTATCGTGGTAAACTTGGTGAATATCAAAAATTTGCGCTTTGAGAGGAAGGCTTGAACCAACTAGCCGAAGCATCACAGATAGCACACCAGTTGCTGGACAATATCAAGAGCGTTATTGTGGGCAAGGAGCGGGCTATCGAACTGAGCCTTGTAGCCCTCTTTTCACAGGGCCATCTGCTCATTGAAGATGTGCCCGGACTTGGGAAAACCACACTGGCCAAGGCGATAGCCGTTTCTTCCGGATGCAGCTTCAAACGCATCCAGTTTGTGCCTGACCTGCTGCCCAGCGATATAACCGGCGTCAACATATACAGTCAGAAGACAGGGGAGTTCGAGTTCAGGCCGGGGCCTCTTATGACACAGGTAGTCCTGGCAGACGAGATCAATCGGGCACCTTCCAAGACACAGGCTGCCCTGTTGGAGGCCATGGAGGAGCACCGTGTCACCGTGGACGGCGTTACCTATGAGCTGGACAGGCCGTTCTTCATCATAGCTACGCTGAATCCGGTGGAGTACCACGGCATTTTCCCCCTTCCGGAAGCCGAGCTTGACCGGTTTACCGTTCGGGTCACTCTGGGATACGCCAGCTTTGAGCAGGAGTTGGCTATTATCGAGCGCCAGGAGAGTAAAAACCCCATTGATGACGTGGCTCCGGTCACGACGCCGGAGAAGGTGATTCTGGTGCAGGAGGAGACCAAGGGTATCTATGTTGACCCCCTTGTGCGTCAGTACATAGTCTCATTGACCCAGGCGTCCCGCCAGCACCAGGATACAGTGCTTGGGGCCTCTCACCGAGGTTCGTTGTCCCTGTTCCGCACCTCTCAGGCTCTGGCGCTCATCAGGGGTCGCGAGTTCGTTGTCCCGGACGACGTGAAGGAACTGGCCGGGGCGGTGCTTGCACACCGTCTCATTCTTACGCCTGAGGCCAGGGCACGTGGAATGGACGGTTCCAAGGTTATCACGTCTATAGTGGACAACATGACAGTTCCCGGAGCACACGCTTAACAGATTGAAGTAGATATAGTCAGACAAAAATAGGAGTATCCATGCTTCAGTACACTCTGCGGCGGCTTTACCTTGGGGGCATTACGGCTGTGTTGGTGTCGTTGATGGTCTTCGCCATTTTGCGCATAGCACCAGGCGATGTGGTGGACGTCATTCTGGGAGGCGAGGACGCATTCTATTCGGCGGAGACGGCGGAGCTGCTGCGTGAGCAGTTAGGCTTAAACAGGCCACTCCCTGTGCAATATGTCACCTGGATGAGGGATTTCTTCACTCTACAATGGGGAACCTCGCTTGTTGACAGCAAGCCCATATGGCCACAGATCAAGCAAAAAATACCTTTGACCATAGAGCTTTCGATACTGACTTTGCTGATCTCAGTCGTCCTGGGGATACCGGCGGGGATCATCATGGCCCTGAGACAGGACACGTGGGCGGACTATAGCATCCGGATATTCTCCCTGTTGGGCTTGTCCATTCCCAATTTCTGGATTGCTACAATGATAATCCTTGGCGGGATGATGTACTTTAATTGGAGCCCCCGGCTGGAGTATGTCTCTATATTCGACAATCCTGTCAAGAACCTGGGAATGTTCTTCTGGCCCGCTTTCGCGCTGGGCACGTCATCCATGGCCACCAAGGCCAGGATGATGCGTTCCACTATGCTGGAGGTCTTGCGCCAGGACTACATCAGGACTGCCCACGCCAAGGGTCTCAGGCACTTCGTAGTGATATACCGTCATGCCATGAAAAACGCCATGCTGCCTGTAATCACCATCATTGGTATTCAGGCTGCGGGAATTCTCGGTGGGTCCGTAATCCTGGAGTCCATCTTCCTGCTGCCCGGGATGGGGCAGTACCTGGTTTATAGTCTGAGCAGGTGGGACTACCCCGTGGTGCAGACCCTGGTACTCTTCTTCGCAGCGTGGATCATACTGATGAATTTGCTGGTGGACCTAAGCTACGGCTTGCTGGACCCCCGGATACGTTTCGACTAGGGGTTGCTAGCCCCCGAGGCTATGAGGCCGATTCGCACGGGTAGCCAGGGCCGCTAGATGCCCATGATGTGATAGCCTGCGTCCACCGGAATGATTGTCCCTGTAATACCGCTGGCCAGGTCGCTGCACAGAAACAGCGAGGTTTTGGCAACCTCTTCGTGGGTGATGTTGCGCTTCAGAGGGGCCCTCTCCGCGTGAATCTTTCTCATGTCCGGAAAACCGTGGATTCCACGGGATGCCAGGGTCTCCAATGGGCCTGCGGAAACGGCGTTTATCCTTATGTTCCGGTCGCCGTACTCCTGCGATAGCTGCCGCACCTCGTTCTCCAGGGCTGCCTTTGCAGTACCCATGACGTTGTATCCGGGGAACACCCGCTCCGATGCCTGGAACGTCATGGCCAGAACGCTTCCACCATCTTCCATGAGAGGGGCGGCGTATCTTACCAGGGGAATGAGGGAGTAGGCACTGATGTCGATTGACATAAGGAAGCTGTCTCGGGATGTCTCTGAGAAGTTTCCCTTCAGGTCATCCCTGTTGGCATAGGCGATGCTGTGCACCATGAAGTCCAGGGTGCCGAACTCCTGCTTCATCTCGTCGAAGGCTCCGATTATGGACTCGTCGCTGGACACGTCGCACTCCAGGAGCAGCACGTCTTTCATGGATTCCGTCAATCGAGAGACCCGATCGCCGAACCTCTCGTTCTGATAGGCGATTGCCAGTCTTGCCCCGGCCTGGTGGAGAATACGGGCAATGGGCCAGGCAATGCTGTGCTCATTGGCAACTCCGAATACCACTCCATTTTTGCCACTCAGGTCTATTGTATACATAGGTGCACCACCTTTTGATAATTCAGCTTGTTTGCTTTGAGGCACCTCAGAATACCAGATTCACCATAGATTGGAAAACAGCAGCGAATGTCCCCGCTGCTTGCTGTTCAGGCTACGCGCCTTCGTGTATCCTTAGGGACTGATGGAACTCTTCGACCTTCTGGTGACATTTGTTGCCGCCATGACCCCGATTGGTGAGCTCCGCCTGGCCATTCCACTTGCCATCTCCAGATACGATGTCGTCTGGTATGTGGCCCTGCCGATAGCGGTGGTCGGCAACATAGTCCCGGTGCTGGTCTTAGTGCCCGGCCTACAGCGACTCTCCAGGATACTGTTGAGCTTTCCAAACCCGGCAGGCCGGCTCCTTGTTTGGCAGGGAAACCGCTTACAGCGGGTGCAGTCCGGCCGCTTCGAGAGGTACGGTTCCCTGGCTCTCGTTATTCTGGTTGCCATACCCCTGCCTATGACTGGGGCGTGGACAGGCTCTCTGGCCGCATGGGTTTTCCGTATACCACCCCGTCGAGCAATACCACTGATAGCACTGGGCGTGCTCATAGCCGGCCTCATCGTCACCGTGGTCACTCTGAGCGGAATAGAGTTTGGGAAGATCGTACTGGCCGACTAGGTCAGGGATTGCTTGCCGGGTTCCTCCGTGTGCGGGGTTCTCTCTGGATTCTAAAGGATTCCAAAATATGCATATGGTTTCAGAGAATGGTATCATTGAGGCAGAGCATCTGCGGTTACTGGGAGTATTTTGAATTTGGATTTTCTGAATAGGATTCGCAAAAACCACGCTCTGGAGCACGCCACCATAACCATTGCTCATTCCAAGCTGAACGAGCGCGGCATTCTGGGAGGCAACTCCACGCAGTGGGGATTTTTCGTCTACGGTGAAGTGCCAACCGACGTGCTATCCCGTGCAGCGGATGAGGCTCTGGAACGCCTGAAGACGGGAGAAGAAGAGCTGGCCATATCGCCCTACTGCGGGACCAACCTTTTGGTTACTGCGACGTTGACCGGGTTGGCCTGTGCTGTGGCCCTGGGAACTGAACAACGGTGGAGAAATATCCCAAGGGCGGTTTCCGTTGCTCTGGCGGCCCTCGTGGCCTCGAGGCCAATCGGCACCCTGGTACAGAAGCATTTCACCACCGACGGGGCCATTGGCCGGCTGAGCATTGAGGATATCAGCCACATAGGAGTCGGTGGCCTGACTGTGCACAGGGTGAGCACATCTTCAGATGACTAGGGGTTAACCCCCAGCCCTTGGCGACTCGGTTCACAGTTGCTAAAATGGATGCGCTATCATGCCCCAGTAGCTCAAAGGATAGAGCGACGGCCTTCTAAGCCGTAGGTTACGGGTTCGAGTCCTGTCTGGGGTACCACTTCAATGGTTCCCGCGGTCGGTATTCTTTATCTCTTCCATGTTGAGTGGTATGCAGTCCCAAATATGTTGAACTGACCTGGATTAGGAAAAATTATATGAACATGACTACCAAAAAGCTTGGAATCCTGGTGGGAGGCGGGCCCGCGCCGGGAATAAATAGCGTTATCAGCGCCGCCACTATCGAAGCTATCAACTCGGGCCTTGAGGTGGTTGGCATCTACGATGGTTTTGAACACCTGATAGCGGGCCGCACCGACCAGATACGGCCATTGTCCATCTCCGATGTCTCTCGCATTCACTTCCAGGGCGGCTCAATACTGCGCACTTCACGGGCCAACCCCACCAAGCGTACGGAAGACCCGGGCCAGGTAGTGCAGACCCTCAGCGAACTCGGCATCGGCTATCTCATCACCATCGGCGGCGATGATACCGCCTTTGGAGCCTCCGAGGTGGCCGATGCGTCCTCCGGCTCAGTGCGGGTGGTACATGTCCCAAAGACCATAGATAACGATCTGCCACTACTAAGCGGCATGCCCACCTTCGGCTTTGAGACCGCTCGGCAGGTTGGCACTCAGGTTGTGCTCAACCTGATGGAAGACTCACGCACCACAAATCGCTGGTACCTGGTGGCGGTGATGGGACGCACCGCGGGACACCTGGCTCTTGGCATAGGCAAGGCGGCGGGGGCCACCATCACCATAATCCCGGAGGAGTTCTCCAAGCCGACCCTATCGTTGAACGAGGTTTCCAGGGTTATCGAGGGTGCAATCCTCAAGCGGCGGGTCATGGGTCAGAAGCATGGCATGGTGATCGTCGCCGAGGGTATAGGCGCCAAGATCGACCCTGAAGAGCTGTCCAGGGTTCCAGGCGTGGTGGTGGCACACGACCCATATGGGCACATTCGTCTTGAAGAAATACCGCTGGCCAGCATCATCCGTAGAGAAGTACAGAAGAGGTTTGCCGAACGGGGTGAGGTGCTGCCGATTGTGGAATCCACGCTCGGCTACGGACTCCGTTCGGCGGCACCCGTCCCCTTCGACATCGACTATACACGCACTCTGGGTTACGGGGCGGTACGTTGCCTTATGGACGAGCGAAACGAAGAGTTACTGCACGGAGCAATGATCTGCATAGAGGATGGCAGTTTGCGGGCCTTGCCTCTACCGGAGTTGCGCGACCCAACCACGGGTAGGACTCTGGTGCGTGTGGTGGACATCGACTCCGATTACTATATTACCGCCAGGCAGTACATGATCCGCTTGGAGAGACGGGACCTGGATGATCCCGAGATGTTGGCGGGGTTGGCCGCCGCCGCCAGTATGTCTGAAGAAGAGTTTGTAAGAACCCATTCTTTAGACGGGAGTTGACGTGTCCTGTGGACTACTCCAGGAAGTCTTTGAGCTTTCTGGAACGTGAGGGGTGACGGAGCTTCCGTAACGCCTTGGCCTCAATCTGCCGGATACGCTCGCGGGTAACGCCGAACTCTCTTCCGACTTCTTCCAGGGTGCGGCTGCGGCCATCCTCAAGGCCAAAGCGCAACTGGAGGACACGGCGCTCCCTGAGGTTGAGGGTTTCCAGAACATCTTCCACCAGCTCCTTCAGGAGTTGGTAGGAGGCGGCGTCCGCGGGTGCGATGGCGCTTCTATCCTCAATGAAGTCCCCCAGATGGTTATCCTCTTCCTCTCCGATGGGAGTCTCCAAAGACACCGGCTCCTGGGAGATTTTGAGGATTTCCCGCACCTTTTCAGGGGTGACTTCCATGTCAAGGCCGATCTCTTCGCTGGTCGGCTCTCGTCCAAACTCCTGCACCAGCCGTCGGCTGGTACGCATGAGCTTGTTGATTGTCTCCACCATGTGAACGGGGATACGGATGGTCCTGGCCTGATCGGCTATGGCCCTGGTTATGGCCTGGCGAATCCACCAGGTGGCGTAGGTGCTGAACTTGAATCCCTTGCGGTAGTCGAACTTCTCCACGGCACGGATGAGACCAATGTTCCCTTCCTGGACCAGGTCTAACAGGGACATGCCCCGGCCGATGTACTTCTTTGCAACGCTCACCACCAGCCGAAGGTTGGCCTCCGCCAGGTGCCGCTGTGCTTTTGTACCCGCTTCAACGACTCCGTCCAGGTTGGCCCTCAGGCTGACCTCTCGTACCCTGATGTCCCTGATGAACTCCGAGTCCTGTAGGATTTGCGGCAGCTTGTGAAGGGGGGTTTCCTCTCCAATTATGTCGAATACGTCCGGGGGTACTATGCGACTGTTGACGGACAAGTGAAGGAGATCCCTCCGCAGTTCCTCGGCGGGATATTCCAACTCGATTTCCAAGTCCGCAACCATCTCCAGATTTATCTCGCCATCTATGGTGGTGATGACTTCCGGGTCTGAACGCAGGTGCCAGAGGCTCATGGCTCCGGACATCTCCAGTCGTTTTGCCAGGGCATCCGTCAAGGACGCGGCCTGCCCAAGACGCCGGAGCAGTAGGAGGACTATTTCGTAGGCCTTCGGGGGCCAACCGTCCTGGATGGTTAGCTCCTTCTCAAGGCTCTTGATCTGTATGCTGCACTCCATCTGGCGCGCAAGTGTCCGCTCGTCCTTGGCGGTCAGAAGGTGTACCCTGCCTATCTCCCTGAGGTACATCCGGACGGGGTCGTCTATCATGTCAGGGATTTCCAGGTCGGGCTCCACCTCAACCTCTAATTCACCTTCGGCGGCAATCTCCTCCAACTCCTCCTTGACCAGGGAGGTTGGCAGAGATCGTCCATCCGCTTCGCCGTCGCCCTGTGGCTCTGAGGTGTCGATGCCCAACGCTTTAGCGCTTTCGCTTATATCAGAGCCCCCTGCCGTCATCATGTTATCGGAGGACGGTCCCTCCTCTTCGGTAAGCTCATCTATTAGCTCGTCTAGTTCTTTTTTTGGTCTTCTTGGCATTTCACCATCTCACGCAGGGGTAGAATTTGAACCGGAGAATAGTTCCTTCAGCTGTTGGTTGATCTCTATGGCTTGATTGAGGGAAGGCTCCAGATTGGAGATGTCCCTCCAGTCGGTATCCTCCAGTTGTTCCATGAGGGCTTGTTCCTGGATTTTGAAGTATCGCTCCTTCAGCCGGTTCGCTACTTCCTGTAGGGCCTTTTCACGTTCCTTTATGTCCAGGGGCGGGTTCTCCATGTCCAGGAGAGATTGAAGGTGCTCGGCTAAGTCTATAGGCAGATTGCTACTTATATCTGTAATTATAGAGTAGGAAACCCATTTTGTGAAGACATCTCTGTTTTCAGACAGTTCAAAGTGGTCTAGAGGTATCTCAAGTCCCTTTTCCCTCAGATCGGGATGCTGCAGGAGAAGGGAGAGGCAGTACTCTTCCAGCGGGTCACGACGGGCGATGCCTGGCTGTGAGGCGCTGGAGGCAGCGGCAGGATTTGTCCTACGCCTGTTGGGTGTGGTGCGTTTCTGAGTGCGCCATATGTATGTCTCCAGGTCTATCTCGTTGAATGACACGACATCCGCCAGACGGCGAATGTATCGGCTGTGGGTGAACGGGTTTCTCTCACTCCGTATGAAAGGGCCAAGAGAGTCCACCAACTGGCGTTTCCCCTCGTCAGCCGTGAGGTCAAAACGGGGAGGGAGCACCTCAAATAGATAGTCGAGCAGTATCTTTGCCTCCGAGACCAGTCTCTCCCACTCCTTTGCATCCTCTCTGATTAGCGTATCCGGGTCCTTGCCCGCGGGAAGGGCTGCTATTTGGAGAGACCCGCCAAGATGGCGTTGGCTGAACACCACACCGCTTTTTCCTCCGGCCCGCAGAAAGTTGATCTGCAGTGCCTGCCACGACGATTCAAGGCTGCGGAGCGTGGCCTCCCTGCCCGCGTTGTCGGGGTCAAGGGCCAGCACAAAGGTTGATGCCTGCGACCTGAGGGCGGAGACCTGCTGTTCGGTCAACGCAGTGCCCATGGAGGCAACCACGTTCTGAAACCCGTGCTGGTGAGCGGCAATGACGTCCATGTAGCCCTCCACTATGACCGCGGCACCGGTGCTGCTGATCGACTCCTTTGCCAGGTACAGTCCGTAGAGGATGCTGCTCTTATCGAATACGGAGGTGCGGGGGGTGTTGAGGTACTTGGGTGTCGAGTCGTCGAGTGTCCTGCCTCCAAAGCCTGCCAGCCGTCCGGAGGCATCCCGGATGGGGAACATGAGCCGTCGGTGGAAGAGGTCTCGTACGTCTCCTCTTTCTCCCCTTGTGGCCAATCCGGCGGAAAGCACGTCTTCCTCCGAGAACCCTCTGCCCAAGAGGTGCCTGGTAAGTGCCTCACGGCCACCTGGGCTGAGTCCCAGTTGGAACATCTCCGCCGTCTCCTTGTCTACACCCCTCTGTTGAACGTATTCCCTGGCACTGGCCCCCTCAGAGGAGTCAAGCACCTTCCGGAAGTAGTCGACGGCTTCCTCGTTAACGCGGTGCAGCGACTCCTGTCTTCCCCTGTCCTGTCTTGTAGGCAGGGTTACTCCCGTGCGTTTGGCCAGGTTGCTCAGTGCTTCGCTGAAGTCCTGGTTATCCGCCTTCATCACGAATGAGATGACGTCTCCGCCGGTGGCGCACGCTCCGAAGCAACGCCATGTCTGACGCTCCGGGAACACGATGAATGAGGGGGTCTTCTCCGTGTGGAAGGGGCAGTTGGCCTTGAAGTTACGCCCCGCCTTCTGAAGGGCGGCGTAATCTGAGATTACTTCCACTATGTCTGCGCGGCTTTTGACGTCCTGGATTGCGGTCATTGCAAGACCTCATGTGAACGGGGGAAGGGCTTGGATGTGCTCCTGCTTATTCTAGCAGATTCCCTTTTATAACTCACAAGGGATAGGCGGCGGGGATTGGGTGGGTTTTGCCCTGTTTGGATTCTTAGGCCTTATGTCAGCCTTATGGGAGCGTTGCACCATGAGTATGGGCCGCAGGTATGCTCATGGGGTTCGACAAGCTCACCATGAGCGGTTGAGAATCCCCGCTCATGGTGAGCTTGTCGAAGGGCGAGCAGGGCGTTTTCAATGTCCCCACCTGGACGCTCCCGCAGTGATGCCGGGCTGAATCTCCTCCGCCATGTGGAGCGGGAAGTAGTCAGTCATGCCGGAGACGTAATCAACGGCCATGCGCGATGCAGGCTCCTCTCTTACGCGGTACTCCGTGGGTATCTCCTCCGGATGTTGGAGGAACCTGTTGTAAAGCAGGCCGATCACGGCCCTTGCTTGGAGGCCCAGCTCTCCCTCTCCTGCCGGCAGGTACACCTTCTGGAACATGAACTCCCGCAGTACGTTGGCCGCCGACTGCACCGCTGGACTCATGGCGATGACCACACTGTCTGCATCGCGGCCAGCCCCGGCCTCACTGGCGTTCCACGAGAACTCCACGATGTCGCAGACCAGGGTGCCGATGCGCTGGGAGTGGCTGGTTCCCAGGACTCGTTTGGACTCTGTGGGAAGATCGTCCTCGGAAAGGACGCCGGCCCTGATGGCATCACCTATGTCGTGATTGAGATAGGCCACCGCATCGGATATGCGGCATATCTGGGCCTCCAGGGTGACGACGTCTTCTTTCAAAGCGCCCATTATATTGTCTCTTGGCTTGGAGTGCGCTCCGATGCCCTCTCGCACTTCCCCTGTGAGGTTGAGTCCATCCCCGTTTTTCTCAAGGTGCTCCACCACCCGGACGCTCTGGGCTGCGTGCTGGAATCCCTCGGAGTGCAAGATGTCCAGCTCCTCCTCTCCCACGTGGCCAAAAGGGGTATGCCCCAGATCGTGACCAAGGGCTATGGCCTCCACCAGGTCTTCGTTGAGGTTCAATGCCCTGGCTATAGTGCGGCCTACCTGCGCCACATCCAGGGTGTGGGTCAGACGGGTTACGTAGTGGTCTCCGGTGGGGGCGATGAACACCTGGGTCTTGTGCTTGAGACGACGGAAGGCGTTGCTGTGGATGATACGGTCCCGGTCTCGCTGGAACTCGGTTCTGAGAAGCGGAGGCTCCTCCGGCGTAAGCCGGCCCCTGGACTCGCTGGACTTGGTGGCGTGGGGGGACAACCCTTCTTCCTTTAGCTCCAGCCTGTGTCGCACATCATCCATCATCGAATTATTTGATAATGGACTTTGGTAAAGACTAGCGTCCTGCATTAGAGATTCGCTGCATAACGTGGGGTTCGCATTGGCATGCTAAACCCTTCGGCTTCGCTCAGGATAAATTTCGTGAAGCATCTGGCGGGGAGATGGCCCCACCACCAGGTTCTTCGCTGACTCTCGGAATGACATTTGTACGGTTTTCTGATTCAACACGGTCTGGTACTCTTCCGAATCACTCTACTGTGACGGTTTTCGCCAGGTTCCTTGGCTGGTCGACGTCGCACCCTCGCCGCACGGCTATGTAATACGACAGCAGTTGCATGGGTACCGACGCCAGTATGGGGGTCAGAAGGGGAGATATCTGGGGGATGTACAGGACGTGGTCGACCATGCTGGCGACCTCCTCGTCTCCTTCAGTGGCCACCGCTATGACTATTCCGCCCCTGGTCTTCACCTCGGATATGTTGTTGAGCATCTTGTCGCGCAGCCCATCTCTTGGCACGATGGCGACCACGGGTATGTTCTCGTCTATGAGGGCTATGGGGCCGTGTTTCATCTCTCCTGCGGGATACCCCTCAGCGTGTATGTAGGAGATCTCCTTGAGTTTGAGCGCCCCCTCCAGGGCAACAGGGTAGTTCACCCCTCGTCCCAGATACAGGAAATCGGACCTCCTGTGATACAGCTCGGCCAGATGGATGTATGGGTTGTGATCGGCGATGATTCGGCCAAGGAGGTCAGGCAGGCGCGTCAACTCTCTCAGTGCGTCTCCCAGGTCGGCCCTGGAGAGAAATCCACGGTGAAGCCCCATATAAGCGGCAAGCATGTACAAGGCCTCAAGGGAGCAAATGAAGGTCTTGGTGGAAGCCACTCCTATTTCAGGCCCTGCTCTGAGGTTGATGTACCCCTCTGCCAGCCTGGTGGCTTGGCTCCCCTCTACGTTGCATATGGTTATCAGCCGGGCTCCCTTCCTGGCTGCCTCCTCCATGGCCGATAGGGTATCGACGGTCTCCCCTGACTGGCCTACGGATACCACCAGAGTCTTGGAGTCCAGGATGGGGTCCCTGTACCTGAACTCCGAGGCGTTCTCAGCCTCGGACGGGATGCCGCTCAGCTGCTCCATCATGTGGCGCGCCACAAGGGCTGCGTGCAGGCTTGTGCCCATGGCTGTGAATATCACCCGGTTTATGCCGCGGATGTCCGAGTCGGTGAGGTGCACGTCCTCCAATGAGATGTCCCAGGGATCGAACGATATTCTATCCCGCATGGTGGAGATGGTGGCCTCCGGCTGTTCCGATATCTCCTTCAGCATGAAGTGCTTGTATCCACCCTTGGCCACGGAAACAGGGTCGTAGGGTACAACCTGTGGTTTTTTCTCTATGGCAGAGCCTTGAATAGAGAAATAGGACGCTGCGTTGGGTGTCAACGATACCATCTCTCCAGCAGAGAGATAGGCGATTCGTTGAGTAATTGGAATTATGGCCGGCAGGTCGCTGGCCAGTAGCATCTCGCCATCACCATAGCCCACCACGATGCCTCCGGCGTTGCCGTTCCTGAAGGCAATGAGCTTCTCAGGTTCGCCGTTGAATATGACAACTACTGCATGGGCGCCCGCCAGCCTCGTGGCCGTCTGGCGCGTTGCTTCTTCTATGCTCAAACCCTGGGATAGCAGGCTCTCGATCAGGTGTGGAATCACCTCGCTGTCGGTCACGGAGCTGAAGGTGTGGCCATAGCCTAAGAGTTCCTGTTTCAACTCCAGGTAGTTTTCGACTATACCGTTGTGGACCACTACCACTTCTCCATTACAGTCCATGTGGGGATGGGAGTTGGCCTCATTTGGCGCGCCATGAGTGGCCCATCGTGTATGGCCTATTCCCACCTTCCCAACCGGAACGGCGCCATTGAGGCAGGTGACCAGGCTGTTCAGCTTGCCGGGGGCTTTTCTAATGGCTATGGAGTTGTCGGCAGCGACCACGGCGATACCGGAGCTATCGTATCCACGGTACTCCAAACGGGCCAGCCCGTCCAGCAGGATTGGGGCGGCTTCTCTGCTACCTGTGTACCCTATGATTCCGCACAAGGCTACGTGCCCCCGTTTCCGCTTTCTCCCCGAGCCGCTTCTGAAACGACTCCATTCTTTCCCCGAGCGTATTCTCCGCGATAGCTCTCCGGCAGCAGGGATGCAACCCGCTCCATAATCATGGTGGTGATGGCTTCCAGTTGCCCTCGAATTACAGTGCCCTCCATAGGAGGCACGGTGAAAGCTTGCCCTATCCTTACCCTGAACGTCCCCTTGGGTACAGCCACCTGCCAGGGGGGGCCGATTACCTCTGTTCCAGTAATTCCCACCGGCAGAATCGGGGCTCCCGATCTGAGAGCAATCAGTGCGATCCCCGGGATGGCTTTGCGCATGGCGCCGGGGTTACGAGTGCCTTCAGGGAAGATGAGCAATGCACCGTCTTGATTGAGTATTCTTATACTCCGCTGGATTGCCGCCAGGTCGTTCCCGCTCTGGTTGAGTGGGAACGCGCCGTAAGCCTTGAAGAAGCGAGAGGCCACGGGGTTGTGGAACAGGCCGCGTTTCGCCATGAAGTTGATGCGTCTGGGAACACTGATGGCCAGTATGGGCGGGTCCATGTTGCTTTGGTGGTTGGACACGATAATCAGTGGGCCCTTTGGCGGCACGTACTCCCTACCTTCGACCTTCCAGTCTCCAAAGATGCCCAACGCGCCCTTCAGGAGCACATTGGCGGTGCCGTATATTATGCCCATCAGTCGTCTTCTGCCAGAGCTATGATGCGCTCCACCACTTGGGTGAGGTCGATACTCTCCGTGTTGAGGATGTGGGCGCCGTCCGCCGGTCGCAGGGGCGAGTTGGCCCGTTCGGTGTCCAGTTTGTCGCGGTGAAGGAGTTCTTCCAGGACCTGTTCGAATGTTGGGGATGGTCCCGACCCCTTCATGTCGAGATGGCGTCGGCGGGCGCGCTCCTCAGAAGAGGCGGTGAGAAATATCTTGAGGTCTGCATTGGGAAGGACGACGGTGCCGATGTCTCTGCCCGCCATTATCAACATGCCCTGCTTGGCAAGAGTCCTCTGGCGGGTCACCATGGCCCGGCGCACTTCGGTGAAACAGGAAATCCTCGAGACTCCTTGCTCCACCTCCCTGGTCCTGAGCTGTCCGGTGACATCCTGTCCGTCCACCCTGATTTGCGAGCTTTCAAGCCCATCACTACTGGTCACTTCAATATGGGTCTTACCGGCCAGTGCAGTCACCGCTGCCTCATCATCAGGGTCTACTTTGTCTCTGAGTACTGCCCAGGTCAGGGCACGGTACATCACCCCTGTGTCAATGAAGCGATAGCCCAGGCGAAGGGCCAAAAGAGCACCGACCGCGGATTTTCCTGCGGCGACAGGGCCGTCTATGGCTATAGTAGAGGACTTTGGCAATTGAAACCTTTCGATATTGGCGGTACTGGTCGCCTTGGGTTTGCGGCCAATTATAAGTTCACTTTACCAAGTAGACAAGCGCGCTGTTTAGCCGGGCGTCTGACTCCCTTGCGCGACATTAGCGGTTCGTTTCTCAAGGGCACGGCGCTCCAGCATCAGCCTGCGGCTGCATACCGTGCAACGGATGCCGATGTCGGCCCCAACCCGGTAGACTTTCCACTGGTAGCCGCCACATGGGTGGACCTTCCGTAACGTGATAATGTCGCCGACGTTCCACTCCATGATCGCTTGGTCGTTCATTCTCTGGCCCTGTTGATGTTCTGGCGTAGCTCCTGGGCTGCTCGTCTGGCCTCACTGGCGAAGTCGTCCTTGTTGCGTGAGGCGAATATTATGCCTCTGGACGAGTTTATAATGAGGCCTTCGCCACCGGTATTCACGCCGAATTTAACGGTGTTTTCCAGGTCTCCACCTTGAGCTCCTATCCCGGGGGCCAGTATGACCATGTCCGGGCAGAGATGGCGCACTGTTTGCATCTGTTCAGGGTGGGTAGCGCCCATCACAAGGCCGACGTTGCCGCGGCTGTTCCATTCGCGGGCTTTGAGGGCCACCTGCTCGTAGAGGGGCCGCTGCTCGCTGCCCCGGCCCAGGGAAAGCTCTTGAAAATCGGCGGCACCCGGGTTGGAGGTGTGGCACAGTACCAGGATGCCTTTGTCTGGGTACTCCAGGAAAGGCTCTACGGCGTCTCTTCCCAGGTAGGGATTGGCGGTCACGGCATCGAAACCCCATTGCTCGAACATGGCTGTGGCATAGGCCTTGGCGGTGGAGCCTATGTCCCCGCGCTTGGCATCGCCGAGCACAGGGATGTCGCTGGGGATGTGTTCGAGTGTCCGTTGAAGGGCCTCAAGCCCAGGGATGCCAAGGGCCTCGTAGAAGGCCAGGTTGGGTTTGTAGCAGCACACAAGGTCTGCGGTGGCGTCTATGATGGCCCGATTGAATTCCAACACATCTTTCACGGGCATGAGGGCCGGGTCGGGGTCGAGGCCGACGCACAGGAGGGAGTTGTTTTTCTTGGAAGCTGAGGTCAGTTTCTCATGAAAGGTGCTCATGTTTCCTCCCGTGGTCTGGATGGCTAAGCACAGTGTACCCGTGTTATTTCTCGGATACAAGGCGGTTATTAGGGGGTAGGAGAACGTTTAGCTGTGAACCACGGTGGATTACTCTTAGGCGAATGGGCGAAGAATTCAAGGCGGAAACTTGAGCAAAATTGGTGCCGTGTACAGCCTGACTACGCAGAAAGAGGCCAGACTCGTGGTTGTTATGTGAGAGTCAAGTTGTGCTTGATTTGCTCACTTTTGGACAGGGCATGTGTGGGGAGCGGGAAAGGTTGTGGAAATCGAGGTCTGCTACGAAAGTAATCGACTCGGGCCGTTTCTCTCCACAAGCCACGCTTGGTGAATTGCTTGTGCTTGCTCATACGCTTCCTCTACTGTTCGGACTTGAGGCGAGCCAGTCACAGACAATCCTCCAACGCCAAGTCTCGCAGAAGTTTGGGGTTCGGCAATCCAAGTTTCTAGCATTGGCAGTGCATCTTCGGGCCAAAGCAGGCCAAATAGCAAGCCTTCGAGCACCTTTTTGGTCAATAGCAGTTCACACTCGTCAGCTTCCAGTAACCGCTCAATGCGGCGTTGGACTCGTTCGCTGGCCATCGTACCCGCTTGATAAGTATGAGGTGGATTGGCTGATTGTACTCCATCACCAGGCTATAGTCGAGACGAATTTGCCGAAAGGCCGAAATCGGAAAGACCACTCCCACCTGGATCGGTGGTGGCCTGCCAAAACTCTATAGGTAGATGTATTGGAGCCCGAAAATACCCAAGGTACACGGAGTCTGCCGCCCGCCATCAATGAAGTAAGCTCTGCGTATCTGCTCCACTTGGTCCACTTTGAGCACTCCTGCCCTCCGGTCACTGGTTTCCTCCCAGCTTACCGGAACCCTTGCTATGGAAGCGTATTGTGTAAAGTGCAAGACCAAGCGAGAGATCAGCAACCCGGCGCAAGTTACGATGAAGAATGGAAGGCCAGCGACTAAAGGGACTTGCCCTGTCTGCAGTGCTGGAATGTATCGAATAGGCAAGGCGTAGCAATATCACTGGAGAGGGCGCTGAGCCCACCGCCCGCCAAGGAGTGCAGCGTGGTGAACTTGAAGTCCACTACGCAGTAGTGCCAGGAAGCGTCGACCAGATCTGGCGCTGGAACGGTCGCCTCCTCTGGGGAGATGGCAGCGGGTTGAACCTGGCGAAGGTAGTCGCTGCGTATGAGCAGATCGGCCGTGCCATAGGTTCGCGACTCGGCGTCCCGGAGTTCCGCGTCGTAGTCTATTTCTCGCTCCCGCTCACCCTACTTATTAGTGGGACCACGTTATCTCTTAACTTGACCACGGAATCAACCATCCAGTCTGCAATAGATTGTCGCTCCTCCTCATCGTCGTCTATGTGCCCTTCGCGATATACAGTTATCCGGGATGCCTTTCGATGGTCAAGGCGTTCCCACTGCAGCGGTTCGCCAAATGCCTTCTCAACATGCTCTCGCTGACTATACGCAGAGTCGAAGAAGGCCTTGTTCTCCTGAGCCGTTCCAAGGTCAATGTAAAGGCCAACGCGCACACGACCACTCTTGGCGAAACTCGCGTCATACCGGATCCCGTTGTGCCGCACACCCGACACTTCGGCGCTAGCGTTCATCCAACTACGGCCGATGCTCCCCCCGGGGAAGCCGTATTCTTCTTGCAGGCGATATCGGAGACGTTCGAAGAACCGTCGGTAGGCTTCTTGGCGTATTCCAGGAGTTCGAGGCGTTGTAGGGGCCGAAGGTTGCTCGCGGCCTACGATCTGTGTTGTGTTGATTAGAATGTCCTCTCCCGCCTTGTGGACAGTAAATTCAATTGCGTTTATGTCCATCCCGTGCCGAGTACGGAGGTAGCGGAGACTTTGCTCCAATTCTGGGTCGAATCCCTCCGCTAGAATGACGAGGCGTTGCCGGTTATTGAAGGTCAAAACGTCTGATTCGGTGTCCACCTCGTTACCACTTTCGTCGGTTTCTTCACCTTCCTCGTTAGTTGCCTTGCCAAAAACGCTCTCGTAATGTTCTGCGAGGCCGGCGTCCTTCCCCTTGGAGCGGGCGTAGTTACGTGCGATTTCCTCCAACTCTGTTTTGGACAAGGAGTCCACCCACGCA
>JAQBZZ010000035.1 GCA_027622595.1 Chloroflexota bacterium | reverse complement strand
ACAGAGATTCTATACTAGACTATCTGCAGCATGAGAGGTTTCGTGTCCACTATTTACGTCCGACCTCACTCATCGGTGCACCAAAAGAGATTTCTGTTGCGTGTGAGCGTGAGGGTTACTATAATAGCATGCGGCTTTCCAGCCATTGCCCCGCGTTTCAGTGGACTGAGCCGCCTTTGCAATAGTTGAAATATTGATAAAAAGCTGACTGCCCGATTATCAGGAGGTAGATTGAAATACCGCATTTTGGGAAAAACCAACCTGGAAGTCTCCGAAGTGGGATTCGGAGTATGGACAGTGAGCACGGGATGGTGGGGCAAGATAGAGGAGAGGGATGGCATGGCCCTCCTCAACCAAGCCGTGGACCTTGGCATTAACTTCTTCGACACAGGAGACACCTATGGTCTGGGGTACGGCGAGGAGATTCTTGCCAAAGCCCTTGGCAAGAAACGCAACGACATCCTCATAGGAACCAAGTTCGGCTATGACTTCTACACCAACGTCGAGAGGGATGGACACAGTGAACGCCCCCAGAACTTCTCCCCGGAATTTGTCAGATACGCCTGCGAGCAGAGCCTGCGGCGTCTGAACACCGACCACATAGACCTGTACCAGCTCCACAACCCACGGCTCTCAGCCATAGAGAGCGATGACCTTTTTGAGACGCTGGAAGCGCTGGTAGACGAGGGGAAAATCCGCTACTACGGCTCAGCTCTGGGGCCGGACATCGGCTGGTTTGAGGAGGGAGAGGCGTCCATGAAGGAGCGCAATGTCCCGTCCATCCAGATAATCTACAGCATTCTGGAGCAGGAGCCGGCCCGCAGGTTCTTCCCCATTGCAGAAGAAGAAGGCACAGGCCTGTTGTCACGAGTGCCTCACGCCTCCGGGATGCTCGATGGCACCTACGACAAGTACACCGTCTTCGCTCCCACGGACCATCGCAGTCACCGGAGACAGGTCTGGCTGGAGACGAGCCTGAAGAAGATGGAGCAGTTGGATTTCCTTACCCAGGAGACCGACGCCACCATTGGCCAGATAGCCATCCAGTTTGCACTGTCCCGCGGTTCTATCGCCAGCATACTTCCCAACATCACCAACCCCGAGCAACTGGTGGAGTTCGCCGCCGCGCCTGAGACCCCAAACGTGAGCGCTGAGGCCCTTGAGCGCATAAGCGATCTGTACGACCACAACTTCTATCTGGAAGAAACTCCCGAGCAGGTAGAGACATCTGGTAGGTAGTTAGTAACGCTTTACAGAAATATGAAAATGGCTCTGCATATGTCATTCCGAACGAAGCCAAGCGAAGTGAGGAATCTAGAGCCTACCATTCTTGTTAAAGGCATAGGCCATAGATTCCTCGTCACTCGGTTCCTCGGAATGACATGTGGGCAACGCTGGACAGTAATTTCCTACCAATGACATAAAACGAAGGGATCAAAGCATGGCCCGAGCCTACCGAGGGGCCAACGCCCTGACTAGCGGGCGGCCGCGGCCCTCTCTGAAGTCGAACCCTTCGCCGCCACCTTTCGCATCTCCTGCTCCAGTAGCTCGAAATCGGTCTTGGGTAAAATATGAAGGTTACCCTGGAAAGCCAGTGGCCAGTACTCCGGGGGCCACCTCCGTACATATTCCATCCTCGGACCTATCTCCCTGGCATCCAGGGACTGCTCGTCGTCCAAGGCTACATCCACCCTGATGTTCACCCTCCAGGGAAAGTCGTCTGGTTTACCTTCGCTCTTCCAAATAGGCTCGTGGTCTTCGGTGCATTTGGAAGTTACCGTAGCCGTTGCCCCAAACCGCTGAACACCGGTGATGTAGTACACCACTCTGTCTCCAGGCTCCATGCGCTGCGCTTTGCGACGCTGGCGGGACATCATGCCCTGTATTGTGAAATTCAGATCGCGGGTGATGTGGAAGTTCTCCAGGGAGCTAGCCACCATCCAGTAAGTTTTTCCTCTCGGCACTGCCTCAGTTCCCCCTTCATTGGTTTATTGGAAAACTTCCAATGTCCCCATTGTATCACGACCTTATCCCTAGAAAACGGGCATAGGAGACACCAACTAGCCTGGGGCAAACGGGACTAAAGAGGTCAGACCGTACTACGAAGAACACCCACCACTTTGCCATGAACCTCTAAGTTGTCTGCACTCACGTATATGGGTTCCATGGTGGAGTTTGCCGGCTGCAGCCTTATGCGGTCTCCCTCCCTGTACAGGCGCTTGAGGGTTGCCTCTTTCTCTATCTGGAGCCACGCCACCACCATATCGCCGTCCTGGACCGAGTCCACCGGCTGGACGATTACAACGTCTCCATCATCCACCAGGGCATCTATCATGGACGTACCCTTGACCCGCAAGGCATAGGTGTCTTTATTGATCTTACCCAGAAACCCTTCAGGAAGGTCGAGCACATCCAGAGGTTCAGCGGCTCCCCAGTAATCCTGACCCGGCACCGGCACCGGTTCACCGGCGGCGATGTAACCAAGCACGGGTACCCTTGTACCCGTCATCCCCGCCCTTACATCCCTACTATCGCCAAGTACCTCGATACCTCTGGACACCTCCCTGTCCCTGCGTATATATCCTCCCCGTTCAAGGATGTGCAGGTTATAGTCCACCACAGAAGTGGAACTTATGTTACAGGCCTGTTGGATGTCCCGAATGGTAGGAGGGTAGCTACGCTCTTCGTCAAAGTTCTGGATGAACTCCAGTATCTGTTGCTGTCTTGGGTTAAGCCCTTTTCTTGCCACGAAACTACTCCTTAGTGAACGTATGTTCTGAGCCAGAATAGCACGGGCTCTCAACAGTGTCAATGGGCGGGGCGAACCCTGCACCCACAGAGCAAAAGACTGCTCTTGCTCCTCACTTCGTCCTTGCCTATAATCACCGGGTAGGCCCAGAGTAAGCCTGGAGAAAGGCAATAAGCTCATGGATAGCCAGGACTTTCAAGACCTAGGGACGTACCAGGCACTGGAGAAGGTGGTTGCCCGCCTGCTTGGCCCCGGCGGCTGCCCCTGGGACCGGGAGCAGACCCACCAGTCCATCAAGCGTAACATCCTGGAAGAGTCCTACGAGCTTATGGAGGCCATAGATAGCGGGGACCCCAAGAACCTGGCCGAGGAGCTTGGAGACATCCTGCTACAGGTGGCCTTCCACATACAGCTTGCCAAGGAGGAAGGGCACTTCGGCCCGCAGGAGGTTTTCACCTCCATCAACGAGAAACTCATACGCAGACACCCTCACATCTTCGGCGACACCGAGTCCCTCACCGCTGAGGAGGTGAAGGCCAACTGGGAGGACATCAAGCAAAAGGAACGGGGCGATGCACCACGACTGTCCAGCATTCCAGCAGACCTGCCTGCCCTTGCCTATGCCCAGCTTCTCCAGGACCGAGCTTCTCTGGCGGGATTCGACTGGGACAGCCCGGAGGGAGTGCTGGCGAAAGTGGAGGAAGAGATACGAGAGCTTGAGGAGGCCGGGAGCCAGGAAGAGAAGGAGTCGGAGATGGGAGACATCCTCTTCTCCCTGGTCAACACGGGCAGGTGGATGAGCATCCAGATGGAAGAGTCGTTACGCCACTCCAACCAGCGTTTCTCGCGGCGCTTCACCGACATGGAGAGCCTGTGCAAGGAACGAAGCGTTAGTTTCACCGACCTATCCATGGCAGAGAAAGAGGCCCTGTGGCAGGAGGCAAAGAGAAGGGTGGGTTAGGGTGGTGTCCCTGAAGTTTACCGCGAATGTCATTGCGCGGCCCGACAAAGGACGACAAAGGATGACGAAGGACTCCTCGCAATGACAATTTGTAGGTGTATCACAGAAACACCCCGCTAGTGTGTGCCAATATGAAAAGCTCTAAGGGAGTGGAAGAGAAGCTAAATGGCCGCCGATAAAGCACTGGTTGGAAATGCAGGGGAACATTACGTCGCCTTCCAACTGTCTGGACGTGGATACGCTGTTGGGTTGACAGCCCAGAGTACCGAAGGTATTGACCTACTGGCCGCGAATAACAAAACGCACAAGGCAGTAACTATCCAAGTGAAGACCATGAAAACTGCGGAAGTCACCAACCGAAAATGGGGTGTCTATTGGAAGTGGCGCATAGGCAGACATCTGGCAGACCCCGCAGCACATAGCGAGAATCTCTTTCTAGCCTTTGTAGACCTACGTGGCGGCCCCTCCCAAACAAGCCCGCATCCAGACGTATTCGTCGTCCCTTCAGATCACCTCGGGAATCTTGTAGAAGTGGAACAGTATCCCACAAGTGGTCCGCCGAGAGACTTTTGGTGCAATATATACGAGAAGAAACGACCCAACTACAAGTACAAGAAAGCGTCTAACTATAAGAATCGTTGGGATCTCATCGAAGCTGCATTAGCATGATCACACGGACAACAAACAACAGAAAGGCAAAAGAAATGCAATATAACATCGCACTCCTCCCAGGCGACGGCGTAGGCCCTGAGGTCATTGCGGAGGGGGTCAAAGCCCTCAAGCGCATCGAGGTGCTCACGGAAGTTACCTTCAACCTGGAATACGAACTGGTGGGTGGTATCGCCATCGACCAGGTGGGCACTCCCCTGCCAAAAGTAGCCCTTGACCTGGCCTGCAAGAGTGATGCCGTTCTGTTCGGAGCCGTTGGCGGGCCAAAATGGGACAACCCGCTGGCTCCCCATCGCCCGGAGGACGCCATACTGGGCCTGCGCAAAGCCCTTGGCCTGTTCGCAAACCTGCGCCCTGTGAAAGTCTTTCCGTCTTTGCTGAACTCCAGCTCCCTGAAGCCATCGGTCATAGAGGGAGTGGACATACTCATGATCCGCGAGCTAACAGGAGGCCTCTACTTCGCCAAGCCAAAGAAACGGTGGCAGACCTCCAGGGGCAGGCGCGCCGTGGACACCCTGCGCTACACCGAAGGCGAGATAGAACGTGTCCTGCGTGTCGGTTTCGAGCTGGCCAGGGGACGACGCAAGAAGCTCACGTCCGTGGACAAGGCCAACGTCCTGGAGAGTTCCCGCCTGTGGCGGGAGATAGCCATTGAACTATCCAGCCAGTACCCCGATGTGGAGCTTGAGCATATGCTGGTGGACTCCTGCGCAATGGCCCTTGTGAGGACTCCCACCCGTTTCGACGTCCTGGTGGCCGAGAATATGTTCGGTGACATCCTCACCGACGAGGCCGCTATCCTGGCAGGCTCTCTGGGGATGCTGCCGTCTTCCAGCCTGGCAGGGATGCCACGTGAGGATAACCGTAGCCGACGACGCGCCCTTGGCCTCTACGAGCCCATCCACGGCAGCGCCCCTGACATCGCAGGACAGGGCAAGGCCAACCCCATTGCCACCATCCTCAGCGTGGCCCTGATGCTCCGCTACTCGCTTGGGCTTTCCGAGGCGGGTTCCGCAATAGAAGCGGCCGTGGACCAGGTGTTGACCCAGGGATACCGTACGCCTGACATAGCCGAGGCCGGAGCCAGTGATGTCCTGTCCACCAGCGAAATGGGTCAGCGCATTGTCGACGCCATAGCTCTGTAGCATTGCTGCTCTTATCCTGGCGTACTATCCAGCCTCATGGACTCATCACCCGTTAAGCACCCCACCAGGATTCGCAGGCTTGCACGGGACTACTGGCTTCCACTGGTCTTCCTTGGCCTCAGCCTATTTTTTCTGGCTTCGATCATCCTGGAGAACGGATACAGCCTGACCCTTGAAGATGGCATATTCGAGAATCTCACAGCCGTATTCTATGTAGCAGGGTCTCTCTTTTGTTTCATGGGGTTTATCACGAACCGGAGACGCGGCCCCTGGCCCGTAAGATACTTTTTGCTTGGCTGGGCATCCCTCCTCTTCTTCCTTGGCATGGAGGAGATAAGCTGGAGACAGAGGGTGTTCGATGTGGAGACGCCTGAGTTCTTTGCCTCCCGTAACCTTCAGAATGAGACCAACCTCCACAACATCTCATCCCTGGACTTCAATCGTCTCTTCTACTCCTCCGTCTTCCTGCTGGGAGTGGCCATCCCCTCCCCGACAGTCCTCAACAACAGGTTCAGCTCCACCATGAGACGCCTTAGCATCCCATTGCCTCAACCGCAGATGATAGTTCCCTTTATCCTCGCCTTCACCTTCGCCTCCCCTGAGTGGATGATCGCTGTGCCAGAATTCGCGGCCCTTCTGGCAGTCGCGGCTGTGGGCCTCTCTCTAGCCATCAAGACCAACGTCCTGAAGAAGGACACCGCGACCGGTAGCATGGACAATCTCCATCTATGGATTGGCCTTGGCGGCATGTCCCTGATCCTGCTCGTCCTCCTGCTTTTTGAGGACAACCTGGGTCACATAAACCAGCCAAGTGAGATCATAGAATTCCTGTTCTCAGCCTGCTTCCTCGTTTTCGCCTACGGAGTCAGGGGTGAAGCGGCCCACAGTAGTAGTAGCTAAGCGGAGTCACCACTTTGTAGGCCATCGGCAAGCCGGTCTCCCTCAGCCCCATTTCGCATGAAGATGTTCCTGGCAGGGAAGGAGATCTCTATCCCTTCCTCGTTGTAGCGGCGGAGGAGCGCCTTGATGAAGTTGTGTTTCACCAGCCAGGAGTCCATGTATCCATGAGCGCGCGGCACCACCCAGAAGTTGATGTTGGAGTCCCCGAACTCCGTATACCAGACCGACGGCTCGTACTCCTCCACCGAGCCGGGCGTCTCCTGCAACACCTTCTTTGCCACCTCCACGGTCACCCGCTCCACGTGATCCAAGTCGCTGGAGTAGGCCACACCCAACTCAACATACAGGGACATCTCGTCCGTAGGAAAACTGTAGTTGGTTGCCAGACTCTCGGCAAGCCTTGAGTTTGGGATTATGACCATGTTGTTTGCCATCATACGGACCCGGGTGGTCCGCCACCCGATCTAGTCGACCTCTCCCAGCAATCCACCTTCAAGCTCCACAAAGTCACCAATGCGGATGGAGCCGTCGGTAAGCACGTTGAGCCCTGCGAGGAAGTTGGTAAGGGTGCCCTGGAGGGCCAAGGCTACGGCCAGACCACCGATGCCAAGACCTGCCACCAATGGAGCAATGGCTATCCCCAACTGGTCCAGGATGATGAGGATGCCCATGACCGTGGTGGCGATGGCCGACACACGCTTGGCCATCGCCACCAGGGAGTTCAGCACCTTTGTCTGGCCCGTCCTGCGGCCTATGCGCCTGATGGACCAGGAAATAGCATCCCCCTGCACCCTTATACCAGATACCAGCGAAAACCACTATCACAATGCTGAGGACCGTGAAACCTCGTCGCACCGCCGGTAAATCGTCTGCCAGAGGAGGCAGTCCAAGAAGTCCCAGGTACACTCCCACCACGATAAACCAGAGAGACAGCGCGCCGTCTAGGTCGTCCAATAACTAGGCGCCTATGCTCGTCCTGGTCCTCCGCCGCAGACCGGCTTTCAGCCTGCGGGCTATCAGCCGTGTGACGAACGCCAAGATCAGGCCGACCAGTATGGCCGAACCCACGTATATGAGTTCTCCGGTGGTTATCCCTGCAAAGAGTTCTCCATCCATCATCCATTATTCATTATTCATTATTCATTTGGCATTCTCAATAACAATGTGCTGAATATACGAGACCATTCATCTCAATTCTATGGTGGCAATGTTATCCGCCAGGTAGAGCTTGGTCAATGCCTCTCAAGTATGGGATGAATCCAACCCGGGTTAACGGTCGCTTTTACCAGCCGGTGGTACCGTATTGGAGCGTGGGGAGGTGGGTAGCCGTACCTATTTCTCGATTGACTTATGGGGGAGGCACTGCTAGCATATATCCCTCATGAAACCTAGGCTCTTGATATTAGCAACGCTCTTCGCAATTATTCTCTCCACCGCGGCTGCGGTTCAGGATTACTTCATCGGTGACCTCTTCTTGGCCAGGGCACTTCAAGAGATCAGGGTTACCCAGTGGGAAGAGGTTATGGAAATAGCCTCAGTAATTGGAAGGGCACTGCCAATGGTGGTCTTGGCGCTTGGCTTCTTTGGCTGGTTCCTGTGGAAGAGGCAAAAGGCGGAGTACATGGTCATGGGTGGTGCCCTGCTAAGCTTTGCGGTAAACCCAATACTAAAGCTTGTGATAGATAGGCCCCGTCCAACCGTTGACCTGGTGATCGTCTGGAATGATTCAGCCGGCCTTGGCTTCCCCAGCGGCCACGCCTATACCGCCATGATCTTATTCGGGGTGCTCTATTACTTGGCTCCCATGATTACCTCAGGGAAAAGGGTGATTACCTTGATGAGGTTCTCGTTCCTAACGCTGATTATTCTCATCGGCATCTCCAGAGTGTACCTCGGCGCTCACTGGCCCAGCGATGTCCTCGGTGGCTTCCTGGTAGGTGGCATCATGCTGACTCTCTTGATTCACCTTCATCACAGATACCTCCCTGAGATGGAGTCGTCCCAAGCCCGCTAGCATCCGTTTCGGAACGCCTCTACCCCTCAGGCCGCGGCTCTACACCATATCTTTGGTCCAAGATTGTGGCTTGCTTACGGCGGGCGACACCGACTGACCGACGTTACAGAGCTGCTGATAGTCGCCTACAGACGAGCTATGGAGAGAATCGGGCAAGGATCGAACGTCCACAGCTTTCCCGTGCCCTACCACACCCTCTGAGAAAGAAAGCCTGCGGAGTATTTGCTAAGGCTTATCGGAAGTTTTCTTCTCCGCTTCCCTTGCGTGTTTCTTGATGGCATCTTCAAGGGTAGCCCACGCCAGCAGAGCGCACTTCACTCTGATTGGGAACCTCTTCACCCCTGCCAGGGCCTCCACCTCTCCAAGTTGGTCCGCATCATCATCCGACGAGCTTTTGCCGTACATCATATCCCTGAAGCGAAAGTAAAGGGCCTCGGCTTCGTCCAGAGTCTTGCCTTTGATTGCATCGGTCAAAATGGAAGCGGACGCCTGGCTAATGGAGCATCCGTTGCCCTTGAAGCTTACGGCATCCACCAGACCGTCAACGAGCTTGATCTGAATGACCACCTCGTCCCCGCAGAAGGGATTCATACCCTCAGCCTCCAGGTCCGATTCGGCCAGCTTCTCCTGGTTCCGGGGACTGCGATAGTGGTCAAGGATGATCTCTCTGTAGAGGTCGTCCACGTCTGCAAAATCAAACCCTTGCGTACTCATGATAATCACCCATCCGGCGCACACGAAGCTGGATTCCTTGCTTTATGTGAGCGCAATTTACTGCAGTTTATAACCACACCTTACAAAATTATAGCCGAGATTCTGTTTCTAAGAAAGAGACTCAGTGCTGAGCGAAGATACGATGTGCATTGTATCACAACGCTCACCGTGGTAGAGGGCTTCGATATTGGCCCCCCTACTCACGCCTTGGAAAAATATCTCAATGTCGCTTTAAGGGCGGATACCAGCAGGTCAACCTCTTCTTCGGTGTTGTAGATGTAGAAGCTAGCCCGCGCCGTGGCCGGCACGGCGAGTTTGTTCATCAGGGGCATGGCACAGTGATGTCCCGTCCTGATGGCTATGCCCTCTCGGTCCAGCATTGTGCCTATATCGTGTGGATGGACATCGCCACCGTAGAAGGAGACGATCCCTCCCCTCTGACTCATGTCCCGAGGGCCGAAGACTGTCACTTCCTCCAACTCCTGAAAGGCATTCAAGGCGTACTCCGTGATGGATATCTCGTGCTGCCGTACGTTCTCCATGCCAAGGGCCTCCAGGTAGTCGATGGCCGCACCCATGGCAATGGCATCGGCGATGTTGGGCGTCCCCGCCTCAAAGCGCATGGGCAGGTCGTTCCAAGTGGCGTGGTCATCCCACACCTGTTTCACCATTTCCCCGCCCCGGAGGAACGGCTCCATGTCCTCCAACACCTCCTGCTTCACGTACAGCACCCCAATACCCGTCGGAGCCAGCATCTTGTGGCCGGAGAAGGCCAGAAAATCGCAGTCAAGGTCCTTCACGTCCACCTTCAGGTGAGGAACACTCTGTGCCCCATCTATCAGGATCCTTGCCCCCACACGGTGGGCCGCCTGACCCAGCTCTTTCACCGGATTGATGGTGCCGAGTACGTTGGACATGTGGTTCAATGCCACAAGCTTGGTACGCGACGTTAGCAGTCTGTCCAGGTCCGAGAGGTCGAGGGTCTGCTCGGAGGTCAATGGAATAAACTTAAGCTCCGCACCACGGTCCTTGGCAACCTTCTGCCAGGGGACAAGATTGCTGTGGTGCTCCATGTGGGTGGTGAGAATCTCGTCGCCGGGCCCTATGTTGTGCTGCGCCCAACTCTGTGCCACCAGGTTGATGGCCTCGGTGGTATTCCTCACCATTATCAGGTTTTCTGCGATCGGGCTGCCGATGAAGCCGGCGCACTTCTGGCGGGCTTCTTCATACCGGTCCGTCGCTTCCATACTGAGCGCGTGGACACCCCGATGAATGTTGGAGTTGTATTCCTCGTAATACTCCGTCAGGGCCTTTATAACTGAGGTAGGCTTCTGTGAGGTAGCCGCGTTATCCAGGTACACAAGGGGTTTGCCATATACCTGCCTGGATAGAATCGGGAAGTCCTTACGGATTGCTTTTATGTCTAACATTGATTTTTTCCCTCTTAAAGGGGATGTCCCAACCTGATGATAGCCTGACGCGGCACTAGCTTACCAGCCATTCCTGGAGCTTGGTCTGCACCAGCGCATCGACCTGGCCGCGCAACGGCTCGTTCGATATGCTCTCTATGACCTCGCTTATGAAGGCACGGGTCAGGAGACCGCGCGCGGTTTTCTCATCTATCCCGCGGCTTCTCATGTAGAACAGAGCGGTCTCGTCCATCTGCCCGCAGGCTGCCCCGTGGCCGCACTTCACATCGTCACAGTAGACCCAGAAGGCCGGCTTGGTGTCTGCCTCCGCCTGGTCCGACAGCAGCAGGTTCTTGTCCACCTGGTTGGCATTGACCTTCACCGCTCCCTCACGCACGATTATGCTGCCGTGAAACACAGAACGTGATTTGCCGTCCAGGATGCCCTTATAAAGCTCACGACTGGTGGTGTATGGCTTGGCATGATCGATAATGACCTGGTTGTCCACATGCTGAGTCCCATTCACCAAATATAGCCCGTTGAGCACGGACGAGCTGCCTTCGCCCTCCGTTAGCACGTTGAGGTTATTTCTTGTGAGTTTGCCGCCAAGGTCTATGTTGATCGAGGAAAAGTTGCTGTCCCTGCCCAGGGCGACCTCGGTGGTGGTTATATGGAACGCCTTCTCGCTCTGCTGCTGGACTTTATAGTACTCAACCGTGGATCCATCGCCCACAACGATCTCAGTAACGGCGTTGCTGAAATACCGCCCGTCCGAGATGCCCGCATAGCCCTCTATGATAGCCGCCTTGCTGTCCTTGCCAGCCACTATGAGTACCCTGGATTGCGAAACGGCCTCTTCCTGTGACGTGGAGAGGAACAGCAGTCGTATGGGTTCGTCCAGCATGATGCCATCCGTGATGTGGACAAAGGCCCCTTCATGGATGAATGCTGTATTGAGAGCGGTGAACGCATTGGCCTCGTAGTCAGCGTGGCGGGCCAGGTGTGCCTGCACAAGGTCGGGCGTCGACCTCATAGCCTCCACCAGATTAACAACCATCACACCCGCCGGCAGGGACGACACCGAAGAGAGTTCCTCAGAGTAGCCCCCATTCACAAAGACCAGTTGGCTCCAGCCTGGCTCACCCAAGCTGGCCCCCTCCACATCTGCAGCATTCACTCGCGGCTGTGCGTTGGAGTCCAGCGATCGGAACTTGGCCTTGGCTATGGGACCAATGTCGGTGTACTTCCACTCCTCGTTGCCACGGCGGGAGGTTGGAAATCCAAGGCTCTGGAACCTGGACATGGCCGCCTTACGAATGTCATGTGCCCATGACGGGTCGTTGGCGTAGCCGTTCTTCTCAAAGGACTCCAGGGCCGTTAGATATGCTTGCTCTTGCGTTGCAGGACGTTGTGTCATAAACGGGGCATCCTTCAACCGGAAGACTGGAGAGATTCAACGGACTTCTCAAGCTCATCGTAACCCTGGGCCTCTATCTCAAGGGCCAGTTTCTTGTCGCCGGACTTGACGATGCGGCCATTGATGATCACGTGTACATTATCAGGCACAACGTAGTCCAGTATCCTCTGATAGTGAGTCACCAGGATAATGGCGTTTTCGGGGCTCCTCAACTGGTTTATCCCTTCCGCAACCGTCCTCAGAGCGTCCACGTCAAGGCCGGAGTCAGGCTCATCCAGGATGGCCAGCTTGGGCGCAAGGACCGCCATTTGCAGAATCTCGTTGCGCTTCTTCTCGCCGCCGGAGAACCCTTCGTTGACGGAGCGCTTGGTGAGGTTGCGGTCCATCTCGACGATCCCCACCTTCTCGTTGAGGAACCGGTCGAACTTCAAAACGTCCATCTCCTGGAGTCCCTTGCTCTTTTGGATGGAGTTGAAACTCGCCCTCATGAAGTGGTCCAGACGCACTCCGTGTATCTCAGTCGGGTGCTGGAAGCAGAGAAAAAGCCCCGCTCTGGCACGGTTCTCAGGGAGCATGGTCAGAAGGTCTTCCCCTTCGAAGAGCACCTCCCCAGAGGTGGCGGTGTACGACGGGTTCCCCGCCAGCACGTTGGCAAGGGTGCTCTTGCCAGACCCGTTTGGTCCCATGATGGCATGCACCTCTCCAGCCTTTACCCGAAGACTCAGTCCCTTAAGTATCTCAACGCCGCCAACGGAGGCGTGCAGGTCTTTTACCTCAAGCATCTGTTACCGCTTATCCTTTCCTTTAGCAACTATCTAAAAACGCCTTTGTCATTCTGAGTTCTTCCCAGGAAGGACGAAGAATCTGGGGAGGGGAACCCCCCACCACTCCAGACCCTTCGCTTCACTCAGGGTGACATTTGAGATAGTTTCTTAGCCTACGGTCCCTTCCAGGTTCATTTCCAGGAGGCGGGTGGCCTCCACTGCAAACTCCAGTGGCAACTGCTTGAACACATCTTTGCAGAAGCCGTTGATGATCAGTGCATGCGCCTCTTCCGTGGATATGCCACGCTGGTTGCAGTAAAAGAGCTGGTCTTCACTCACCTTGGACGTAAAGGCCTCGTGCTCCAGATGAGCGGTATTGTTTCGCACCTCCACATAGGGCGTGGTATGGGCGCCACACTGGTCGCCAAGGAGCAGCGAGTCGCACTGGGTGAAGTTCCAGGCGTTGGTGGCCTTTGGCATAACCCTCACCAGTCCCCTGTAGGTGTTTTGAGCGTGGCCGGCAGAGATACCCTTGGCAATGATGGTGCTGCGGGTGTTCTTGCCAAGGTGGGTCATCTTGGTGCCGGTATCGGCCTGCTGATACCCCTTGGTGAGGGCCACGGAATAGAACTCGCCGATGGAGTTGTCCCCCTGTAGGATTACGCTGGGATACTTCCAGGTGATGGCCGAGCCGGTCTCGACCTGGGTCCATGAAATCTTGGAGTTTCTTCCGGCACACTTGCCGCGCTTGGTGACGAAGTTGTAGATGCCACCCTTGCCCTCTTCGTTGCCGGGGTACCAGTTCTGGATGGTGGAGTATTTTATCTCCGCGTTGTCCGCTGTATACAACTCAACAACGGCAGCATGAAGCTGGTTCTCGTCACGCATCGGCGCGCTGCATCCCTCCAGGTAGCTTACATAGCTCCCTTCGTCGGCAATGATCAGGGTACGCTCGAATTGCCCGGAGCCCTGTGTATTGATGCGGAAATAGGTGGTCAGTTCCATAGGGCAACGCACACCTTTGGGTATGTAACAGAAGGAACCGTCCGAGAACACCGCGGCGTTCAGGGTGGCGTAGAAGTTATCCGTGTATGGGACCACCGAGCCAAGGTACTTCTTTATCAAGTCAGGGTGGTTCTGGACAGCCTCGGACATGGAGCAAAAGATGATGCCCTGTTTTGCAAGCTCTTCTCTGAAGGTGGTGGCTATGGACACGCTATCGAATACGGCGTCCACCGCAACGCCGGCCAGCAACTTCTGCTCTTCCAGGGGAATCCCCAGCTTTTCGTAGGTCTTCAGTATCTCCGGGTCTATCTGGTCAAGGCTCTCCAGCGTTTCCTTGGGTTTGGGAGCTGCGTAGTAGATGATGTCCTGGAAGTCTATTGGTGGATAGCTGATGTTAGCCCACGTTGGCAACTGCTCCTTCTCCACCAGCGACACGAAGTGATGGTACGCCTTCAGGCGCGACTCCAGCATCCACTCCGGCTCGTTCTTCTTGGCGGAGATGAATCGAACGGTATCCTCGCTCAAGCCGCGTGGAGCGAGCTCTGACTCAACATCAGTAACAAATCCGTACTTATATTCCTGTTTGGCCACATCTTTGACGACCTGGTTGGTAGTGGTCACAGATTCACTCCCTTCGATATTTTCTTGTCCTGGACATCACGGAACAGGCCCAAAAATACACCCATATCTATCATCTGAGTTCGGGAAACTCCCCCGGAAATACTCCAAAGAATTGCTCTCAATAATTGTTGACCTATTTGGTCAACAATTATCTTACCACCGGGTATCAGCCCAGTCAATGGTCAGCTATAGCGAACTCCACACCATTCAGGATACCCCAAGGCACGATGTTCTGGCAAATCTAGTGTGGTGTTACAATAACGGCTTTACAAAGAGCGACCTTTTCCAAGATAGCGTCCACCATCTTGG
>JAQBZZ010000034.1 GCA_027622595.1 Chloroflexota bacterium | reverse complement strand
CCCCAGTCCCAAGGCATCCACCGAAAAAGCGGGTAGTAACATCATATAGGGGAAACCAAACAATACAGGAAGGAATGCCACGACCAACAAGGCCATGACCACGGTGTTCCCCCGGACATACTTCAACCCCTCTTTCACATCAAAGGCGACTCCATGTCCAGAACGGCCTGTAGGCTGCCCGCGATGGTGCATCATGAACACTGCTCCCGCTCCTAACAGATAGCACAGTGCCATGATGTCATAAACGCTCGCCGTGCCGATTACCCCAATGAGCACACCCGCCAAGGCTGGTGACAAGATTCGGCTGAGATTCATCCCTGTATTGAGAAGCGCGTTGGCGTTCACTAGCCTCTCATCCCCGACAATCTGTGGAATGAAGGAGAATCGCCCAGGCATCTGGAAGGAGAGCACTATTCCGTTCAAGAATCCTGCCAGGAGCAGGTGCCAGAAGGCTACCTGGCCTAGGTGGATGAGGATGGCAACAGCCAGAGTGACAGTCGCACTGGCAATTAAGGACGCTCCTAGCAAGCCGCGCTTGGACACCCGATCGGTAATCGCCCCGCCTATCAGAGAGAAGATGCTCATGGGTAGAGCCAAGGAGACCATGACCCAGGCAAGGGCCATAGTCGAGGAGGTGAGCTCGTAGACGAGCCAGCCCCGGGCTACCATCTGCATCTGCATGGCTATAAAAGCGGCCATGCTACTAAGCCACAGCCATCGGAAGTCCCTCACACCAAGGGACTCAAATGTCCTGGAATGGAATACTCCGGCCAGGACGCCTCCACTATGACTTACCCCTAGCTTACTTTGATCGATGGCTTCACCCTCCATAGCCTCATCTGCCTAGTCCAGGAGGCGATTGCTGGTCATTGTACTTCCAACAATCGGGTGAGGTAGATTGCCTGATTGTACTCCAAGACCTAGGTGTAGTCGAGCCGAACTTTCCGAAGGGCCAGAATGGCTACCATTTGGTGGGGGTGAGGCGTAGTGGCACGGGGCTGCTGCCTCACCGCAGGATATTAATTTGTCACGACAGATATACGTGTAACCGCTCTACTAGGCGGACGCTCTCGCGGGCTCTTTGCGGGGCATTTTCCACCAGCTGCGGTTGACGCATAGAATTTCTCCCTACGACCAATTAACGTATCACATCTAGTTTCGAGAGTAATAGTTCGTTTTCCGTTCAATAGTGTGATCTTGTAGGATGCCTGGAGCTATAAAGCGGCACTCAGAGCGCGTCGAGTGCTTGAAATGGAGGCCAACGCGAGTTCTAGACCAAGGCAACGAGTGCCGACCACTTGCCATTCCTGGCCATTTGGAAAGTTGGGCTACACTGGCCGCTCAATCTAGGCCGAGATGTCGACACGAAGAATGTTTCAGGCCCACATGTCTCGTATCTGAGCGGCGATATCCACAGGATGGAGACCAGAGGCGGGATCGTCTCCTGTGTCGTTATGCCTATCCCGCTCGACTTGATCCATAGTACCCACGACGTCAGGTGTGAAGAACCGACAGAGTTGAGCATATCCATGCTTGTCGGAAACGCGCGAGGCTCCGTGGTAGTATCTCTGAGGCCGTAGGACGTACAGAAAATCCCTGGCTCGTGTCATTGCTACATAAGTCAGCCTCAGCTCCTCCTGAATGTCATCGGATGATCCTGTCGCCATATCAGAGGGCAGGAATCCGTCTGCGGCATGAATCAAGTAGACTGCATCCCATTCCAGCCCCTTGGCAGAATGAATTGTGGAGAGGACAAGCCAGTCTTCATCCAATGTTGGTATGCCGGCGAGATCACCTGTCGATGCTGGTGGGTCCAATATCAATTCCGATAGGAACTGTGTTACCGAGGTGTACCCCGCGGCGATATTCTGAAGGTAGATAATGTCATTCAACCTCGGCTCGGGGTTCTCGTAGTTCCTCAGCAAAAGGGGCGTATAAAACTTCACAATCCTATCCAGCTTAACTGAAGGCTCTAACCCTTGTGTTGGGGACAGGTCCCTCATCAGTTGCACTAGGTCTATGATCTCCTGGCGTGCTGAAGCGGGTGGGTCAAAGGATTCTATTGAGGTGGCGTCGTAGCCATTATCCGTGACGTGTCCAAAGACGGCAGATGCCGTAATCGGGCCGACGCCGTTTAATAGTTGCAGTACCCTGAACCAGGCGACCTCGTCTCGAGGATTCTCCAGGATACGAAGAAAACCGATCAGGTCTTTCACATGAGCTGCTTCAAGAAACTTGAGCCCTCCATATTTGTGGAATGGGATGTTCCTCCGGGTGAGTGCTAGTTCTAGGGAGTTTGAGTGTGATGCAGCGCGAAATAGGACAGCCTGTTTGTGCAGCGGAATTCCTTGCTCGTAATGCTCCAGCACCTTGTCAACAACTGCTTCATCTTGCTGACTCTCGTCGATGCACGTTATCAATTGAGGCCGCTGCTGGCCTTCTCGTTCGGACCACAATTCCTTTGTGTAACGATCCATCCCCTGATTTATTAGGCCGTTGGTAGTATCCAGGATTGGCTGGCTTGATCGGTAGTTCTGCTCAAGTTTGACTAGACGTGTGCCTGGATACTGCTGTGGAAACTCCATCATGTTAGCGACGGTGGCGGAGCGAAAGCTATAGATGCTTTGGGCGTCATCACCAACAACCGTTATATTCTTGTTCTCACGTCGCATTGCGTTCAAGATGCCGGCCTGCATTCGATTCGTGTCCTGATACTCATCTACGAGAACATGATCAAAGTTGCCTCCGATACGATCAGCTACATGATTATCCTGTAGTAGTAAATACCAATAAAGCAGTAGATCGTCATAATCTAATACGAAGCTTTTCTGTTTACGAGCGACATACTCTTTGAATAGTGTCTTTAGCTCATCAAGCCAGGCATCACACCAAGGAAAGTATTTCTCCAGGATTACTTCAAGGTCTTCATTCCCGTTGACCTTGCGTGAATATATGTCCAAACACGTGCTCTTCTTTGGGAAGCGGTTCTTGGTGTGCGAGAAACCCAGGTCGGTCCGGATTAGGTCCAGGAGGTCCTCGGCGTCGGAGCGATCCATTATTGTGAAGTCTTGAGGGAGCCCTGCCAATTGTGCATGTATCCTCAATATGCGATTAGCAACTGAATGAAATGTGCCTCCCCAGACTTGCCTCATCGCCAATGGCCCAGTCGATATGGCTGACGACGCTCTTTTGAGCATCTCTTCTGCGGCCCGCCTGGTGAATGTCAGGAGTAATATGCGCTCCGGCGCTACTCCCTCAGATATCAGATGAGCTACACGATATGCCAGAGTCCTTGTCTTTCCTGTGCCTGCTCCGGCAACTATGAGCAACGGGCCATTGCCGTGGGTCACGGCCTCGAGCTGTTGCTCATTTAGCTCATTGCTCCAATTCCTGCTGCTTTGCTCCGTCTTGAACATGACCCCTTGCTTTCCGAGAGCCTATACGAACAAGAGTTCTTGTATAGTATCTGTTCTAAAAGGCTAGTGCAAGCTAATGATTTAGAATGTCGCCATTTCTTAGTCTGTGATGTCCGTTAACTCCAGTCCTTGGACCTGGGAGCCATTTCAAAGGCAGGCATCTTTCTGGCGCCTGTCACCAGCACATTCATTGTCCCCTCTCTACGCGATACAGTCCCACTTGCTATCACTAACGGCTCCCTGAACACCTGCCTGTACCGTTCGTAAGTTTTGGGCCACAGTACAAGAGGGGTATGCCCGTATTCATCTTCCAGCGTGATAAACACCGCTTTTCCCAAGGGCCGCTGACGCCTAATTACTAATCCGGCTACACTTACCTTTGTCCCGTGTTCAAGGCCCGCCACCTCTGTGCTAGTAATCACATCTGGCCCTAACTGCTCCCTGAGATATGCCATGACGTGCCCTGTCGGGTGTAGGCCCATCGTTTGGTACTCCTCTTCCATGCGCTCCCATGGCGACAAAGGATTGAGGTCTACCTTGTCCTGTTCTACCGGTAGAGACAAGGCGAGCTGACGATTCACTGGGCGGTATCTGAGCCCGATCTCCCATCTCACGGCCCGTCGGTCTTTTACTATGGCGTCAAAGGCCCCAGCATCCGATAGATTCTCTAGGGCCTTTCGAGATGATCCTGTCCGCTCCATGAACTCGGCAATGGATCTATAGTGTCCATCTCGGCTTCTGACTTCCGTTATGGCTCGGGCTGCCGTGGGACCTACTAAAGCGACGTTCAGAAGACCGAGCCTCATAGAATCACTCTCTATAACGCATTTTTCAAAGCTCCTGTTTATATCAGGGTTTAATACCTGGATGCCGTGCCTTCTGGCATCCTCTTTCAAGGTCTCAAGGTTGTAGAAGCCCATAGGTTGTTGGTTGAAGATGGCGACGTAGAACTCTAGGGGATAGTAGAGCTTCATCCAAGCAGCCTGATATGCGGTCACGCCGAAGGCAAAGGCATGAGACTCCGGGAACATGTAGTGGCCATTGAACTTGGCAAAGATTCGCTTGGCCGTCTCTTCGTCTATCCCATTCGAGGCAGCACCATCTCTAAACTTTTCCCAGTAAACCTGTAAAAGCTCTAAGCTATTCCTGCGCCCATAGGCTTGGCGTAACTGGTCTGCCTCCAATGGGGAGAACCCGGCGATATCCATTGCTACCTGGTTTACCTGGTCCTGGAACAAGATCACGCCATGGGTTTTCTCCAAAGCTCGACGCTCCAGGTCATGCTCGAAGGTTGTGGGCTCAACACCGCTACGGCGACGGATGTACTGGCTGACACCATCGTTTACTCCCACCCCTGGCCTCACCGCGGCAACCTCGTGGGCCATGTCGAACAGGTTCCTGGGCTTAATGCGTGGCGTAGTCTGCATCTGGGCCGCGCTTTCCACCTGGAAGATGCCTATGGTATCGGCCTCGCAGATCATGTCGTAAACATCCTGGTCCTCAAAGTCTATGCGGGAGAGGTCTGGCCTGTGCCCCGTACGTTCTTCAATGAGATCCAGAGCATCTTGCATCTGGGATAATGCTCCCAGGGCCAGGAAATCTATCTTAACGAACCCAGCATCATCGATGCTGTCCTTGTCCCAATGCATCACGTATCTGTCCTTAATGGCGCTGGGCTGGATCGGCACTAGGTCTGTCAGTGGCTCCGAGCCTATGACCATGCCTCCTGGATGTTGGGCCAGGTACTTTGGGAACCCGTCTAGCTCTCCTGCCAAACGCACCAGATCACGCCAGCCTGGAGCACTGATGCTGTTCCTGAATTCCGGCAAGGCGGCCATCTCGGAGGCTAGGCTACGGGCATGGCCGTGGTCGGCCCGTTTAGCCAGCTTGTCCACCTGATCCATGGGCAAGCCTAGGGCTAGGCCCAGATCTCGTACTGCACCCTTGAGCTTGTAGGTAGATATCATCCCTGTGAGGGCAGCCCGCTCCCAGCCGTACGTCTCATGAACCCGTTTGATAAGCTCCTCCCTGATGTTCCTGGGGAAATCCAGGTCTATATCCGGTACGGTAGCCATGTCGTCATCGGGTAAGAAGCGTTCGAGGGAGAGGTTGAACTGTAGAGGGTCTATATGAGAGAGGCCGATGAGATAACCCGTCAACATAGCTACACTGGAGCCTCTGCCCCTTCCAGGAGGATTCTCCTCTAGTGGAATCTCCATATCTGTGAGGCCCAGATCTATCATCACCTCCCGCGCCAGCTGGATGATGTCGTGGTATATGAGTAGGAAACCAGCCAGGTTGTGACGGCGGATCAGACGGAATTCTTCATCCAATCTTGCCTTGATCTTATCGTTGATCGATCCGTATCTTCTGATAGCCGCTTCTTCACACAGATGGTGCAGGTATGACTCCTGGGTGTACCCATCTGGCACCGGAGATTCTGGAAAGCGATAGCCGAGGTCCCTCGTGAGATCGAAGCTGGAACACCGTTGGGCAATACTTACCGTGCTGGCAATGGCATCTGGATAATCCTGAAATAGCTCTGCCATCTCCTCTGTGGACTTGAGATAGAACTCGGAGTTGGCTCGCCTCGTTCTGTGGCTCTCATCCAGGCTCTTTCGGTGCTTGATGGACACAAGGCAGTCTTGGAGTTGGTGACGCTCCCTGAGATGGTAATGAGCATTGTTGGTGGCGACTACTCCTATGCCCAGGCCACTCGCCATCTGCGCCATGCGTCGAATCCGTGCCGTATCGCCATAGACTAAGTTCTGTTGAAGCTCCAGGTAGACATTCTCCTTGCCAAACCATTGGATATATCTCTCGGCGACTTCTTCCGCTTCTCGCAACCTGCCTCCCTGCACAAGGGATGGTAGTTCCCCTTTGGGGCATCCGGAGAGAAGTATCAGTCCCTGGGCATGCTCGGCCAGAAAGCGAGGGTCAAGCTCAGGCTCACGTCTATTGGTAGTGATCCTGGCAGAGGATAGGAGTTGGCACAGGTTCCTATAGCCTCGTTGTGTCTCCGCCAGAAGGGTAATATGGTGACCCTCAGTAAGAGTGATCTCAGCCCCAATGATGGGCTGGATTCCCAAAGACCGGGCGGCCTGAGCGAACTCCATTGCCCCGCACAGGTTGTCATGGTCCGTAAGGGCCAGCGCAGGATAGTCCAACTCACCAGCGCGGGCGAGAAGCTCGTGGATGAAGGAGGCTCCTTCCTGGAACGAGTAATTGCTATGGCAATGGAGTTCAACGTATTGTGTAGTAAGTTCTCTCACATCCTCTGCCTATACCATTGTTTTGCACCAAGGTTTTGAAACACTGTTACCCTGATTCCTTCATCAACGACGCAAGTGAAGTAGCTCCGGCTCACTGGCTCGTCTCTCCACCACTCGTCGTCTATTCGCCATCTGTCGTCCACCGATTCCACTTTCAGCCACTTGCCACGGAGCCTGAGTTCTGACGGTGATCCATCTTCATCGACCTTCACAGGGACGGTGATGGGTTGATTTAGGGATCGTATGTCACTAGCGCCACTCGTCTTTCTGGTATCCTCGACCACGGCTCCACCTCCCTGACCTGGTAGATGGGATTGCTCCCCTGAGACACCTTTAGCTGGGCTATCGCTTGGCTTAATTGCTGTCTTTGTCTAACGTCACGAAAAAGGCTTTCCTGTTGGCCCGATTCTCCTGTGAGTTCTCTTAGAGTCAAACTGACATCTTCCAATGGGCCAGGCAGAGCTAAGCCTTCCAGGGAAGCCTTGATTACGAAGAGAGCTTGGCGTCTATTTCCAACCGGCGTCTTGAAGATTACGCGACGCTGCCAAGTAGGTTTGTTGTAGACCGTGCCTTCCAGTGAGGCCACTCGTGAGTATCTGCCCCGCATCTTTGCATGAGAGAAGATTCTCCCTAGTAGGTTATCCACAGCCACGAACAGTGCTGTGACCTCCACAATGGGCGCAACAAAGGTAAGAGACTCTTTCATCTCCTCTTCAACTCGCTGAGGGACCAGTGGAGTATCGTCTATGCCGTGAGCCAGGCGCCATAACCTTGCCCCTACCTTGCCAAACTGGGCTTGGATGGGTCCGATGGGTCGCTCGGCCACCTGTCCCAAAGTGTCCAGTCCGAAGCTATGCAAGCGGGCTTTGACTTCCCACTCTATGGGAAGAACGTCCACAGACCATGGTGCCACGTATTCGGTTAGGCTCTGGGTAGGTCTATAGGCCCTTCCCGGTCCGGCACTCAGGGCAGCTAGATATGCAGGGAATTTCCCTTCGCTGACACCCGTTTGTGGCTCCAGATATGACGGTACAGTCTGAAGTAACAGTTCGATTAGACGCTCTTCATTACCGTAGGTATCCTGTAGTCCGTCAAGGCCGACATAGGCACATCCCAATCCGGCAGATTCCACCACAGGGCTTCTATTGCCAAGGCGCAACAGTATTGTGCTGAACTCCTGTTCGTAGCTGGCACTATCCGCTTCTATAGGTACTGCATCCTTGCAGCGGGCCAGAGCCTCCTGTAGGGACATTCCAGGGGAAACTGAATTTGCCGAGGGAGAGGCATCCAGCACGGTACGTCGGGATCCGTGTCGTTGAACGATAATTGCTCTTCTCTTTCTTAATCCAGGGTCTCTCCGCACTTCCAGTTTGAATGGAAGGTGGTCTATCAGAACACAGGCAACATGCATAGGACATACCACTCCCAGGGAAATTCAGATCGATGATAACTGCGACCCTTACAGACCGGTGTTATCCAGAGGCACGACGTGAGAGCTGTGGTTCAAGTTTCGTGAGAGAAGCGACTTTATCGTCTGCAGGACACTGAAACTTCTAGATAACTAAAGTAGAACAGGTGTACTGTTTTGTCAATAAGGAAATGGCTTATTTACCCCGTGACGTAGTAAAATGTCGCTACCATGTGTGGACGCTATTCGCTGGCAGCAGACATAGAAGGGTTAGAAGACCGCTTCGATTTCCGGGCCACGGAACTGACTTATCGTGCGCGGTTTAACGTTGCGCCTACCCAGCAAGTCTTAACAGTCACAAACAATGGCTTGGAGAATCAAGCTCAGCTTATGAAATGGGGCCTGATACCCTTCTGGGCCAAGGACCCCTCCATTGGCAACCGCATGATCAATGCCAGGGCTGAAACCGTGGGAGAGAGCCGTGTTTTCCGCCAAGCATTTCAGAGTAGACGTTGCCTGGTAATTGCAGACGGCTTCTATGAATGGATGAAAGTGGGTAATAGCAAAGTCCCGATGCGCATCATATTGACGTCTGGCGAGCCATTCGGATTTGCGGGGTTGTGGGAGACATGGAAGTCGGTTGATGGAGAACCAGTCCAGTCATGCACTATTATGACTACCTCATCCAACGAACTCATGGAGCCAATCCATAATAGGATGCCCGTGATTCTGCCAAAGGGTGCCGAAAGCATTTGGCTGGATCAGGGTCAACGCGACAAGGATACCCTAGCGTCTCTGCTAATTCCTTACGCGTCTACTGAGATGGAGGTTTACCCAGTTTCCACCTTGATCAACTCTCCGAAGAACGATGTGCCAGATATCATTGCAAGGGCAGTCTGAACTCGCTGATCGTGCCCCATTGGCAAGCACGCTCCAAGGCCCCAGTTACTCTGCGGACTAATGTGAAGAGATCCTATACACTTGCTTCTTTTGGGCCGAGATTGGAACCGATGCTGTGCCCTCATTCACTTGCTGCTGGCCCAATGCTAGGCAGGCATACCTGGTTCGTCTGACACGCGCGACAAAGTGCAATCTCACCTCCTAGACTCAACCATGCGCAGGAATTTCCGCTTCCATACTAACATCCCGTGAGCACTCCCGTCCGATAGATCGAGGGAGATTCCTGGCCCGTGCCCTATGGTACAAAAAAGAGGCCAAGGATTAAGGAAAACTTAAGGTTCTTAACGGTGTGGTAATCCCAACGCTGCATGATAAAGGCGATGAGGCAGCGCGAAGCATCATCAGAGGTAGCTACAACCACCAAAGGAGGATCAACAATGGTTAAACTTCGCATCTTCGTATTGTTTGGCTTGGTCATACTGGGCCTGCTGGGTACCACGGCGGTCGCATCAGCCGACTCCGCCTTTCTATGCCCGGTGGTAGGCGACGGTGTTCTTAACGCCGATGCCCACAATGGGGACAACGGCGTTTCAACCATTACCCCACCCGTAGGGACGTCTTTCCTGCCGGGAAATAACCAGGCGGGAGCTAACGCCAACCCAAGTGCCTATAACACAGACGGACCTGGAAACCCCGACGCAGGGCCTGGTGGCAATCCAGATTTCTCACCCATCTGGCCTCCAAGCTAGGGCCGCATAAAAGGGAAGCTGAGGCTCGCGCTGCCATGCATTTCGCCCTGGGCCTGGTGTGATTATCACACCGAGCCCAGGGTGACTTTCGGTTGGGGTTTGTATACCAGACGGTGTAGGCGGGTGTAGACTGTGAGTATGCTATTTAAGATGCCCAGTGTCGGGGCGGTGCTCATGTTGACTACATTTGTCTTTGGTGGCATTGGGATCGCGTATCTCCCGACACAGATTTCGGATACTCCAGGGTTAGCAGACACTTGGCAAGCACGGTGGGGGTCAGAGATTTCTACAACCGGGCTGGCTGTTGTGGCTGCGGCCATCACATGGTTTGTCATTGCACACATACGGTGGCCTCAAAGAGTGACAGCCCTAGCAAGGCTGCGCGTGAGGTTCTATAAGACCCCGTACTGGCAAGATGAGTTTGTTGCGGAGACCTTCCGCAGTATTGCAGGGAAGCTAAAGGTCGTAAAGAAGACAGTCGAAATGTGTCCCTACGGATGGGACGAGAGAGACCCCTTTATCAGAATCACTTACTACATTTTCAACGGCGCGCCTTGCTCCATCTTCTTCGAAGACCCAGTAGGGGAATTGTCCGTAGGCCAAAGTATATTACGTGAGAAGCCGAAGATTCGTGAGGGTCAAGGTTGGTGGACAAGCCAAGCGACAGCTCGATTGCAACTTGACCAGCAAATGAGCGTTATTCAAAACCTAGCTGGGGAAGGAGCCAATCGAGCGTGAAGGCAGGCAATATCTATGGGCAACTAGCTATCCGAACGCCGTGGCCTTCGCGTGTCGATTCGCCCTCGTGTCCCACGGAAAAAGTCAAGTTCTGTGACCAAGCCACGGCGGAACTCTCGCATCGTTGTAGCCGCTTTCAGCATGACATATGGCATGTTGCGTTTGAAGTACACGACCTCTACTTGCTTGTGGTATCTATCTCGTATCATCTCAGCCACCGGCGCAAAGTCACCGTCACAAGACACCAAGATAGCAACGTCATATTCGTCATCCGCGGCGCACTTTATCATATCAGCGGTGATGCTGCTGGGGCGGCACAGTTCATCAAGGCGTTGCCGATCTCTAGCGGCAAGGTTGGAGTAATGGGCAGCTGCGCCGGAGGCCGCTACACATTCCTGGCTGCTTGCAGAACCACAGGAGTGTTTGATGCCGCGGTAGAGTGCTGGGGTGGCAACGTGGTTCAACCGCAGGAGAGGCTGACACCTGCCCAGCCTGTTTCACCCCATGAGTACACTAGGAATCTGTCCTGCCCTCTGCTTGGATTATTCGGCAATGATGACCAGAATCCTACGACAGCAGACGTGGATATCCACGAGCAGGAAGTCAAGAAGTTTAGCAAGCAGTACGAGTTTCACCGGTATGACGGAGCTGGCCACGGCTTCTTTTACTATGACCGCCCGATGTACCGCCAGGAACAATCAAACGACGGTTGGGGCAAGGTGTGGGACTTCCTTGGGAAGCACCTGGACGCTCTCTAGCAGCTCTTTGCTATAGATTCACTAGGCGGAATTCGGTGGTGGGTGTTGCTCCCAGCATCGGGAGTTTCGTGACATGAAAATGCAACCGAGTCTGGAGAAGGCATTGAGACACAGGGACATACTTAGGGCATAAACGACGAATCAGGGCTGGCGACTGCTGGCCCACGCAGACATGGGCTTAACTAAGATCGGGACGGAGGTAAATTGATGGTGCAGACGGAGACCGAAATGATGGCGACGCCGGGAGCTCTGGAGGGAATTCGAGTCGTAGACTTCACCTGGGTGCGTGCGGGACCGTGGGGCGCTCGTTGGCTAGGAACCCTCGGCGCCGAGGTGATTAAAGTGGAGTGGCCTGAGAACGAACGGGGACGTGGTGGAGCTTTTACCACCCCACAAGGAATGGAAGTCAATCTCAATACGAATGGCAATTTCAATGACACCAACTGCAATAAGCTTAGCCTGACCCTTAACGTACGGACTTCTCGGGGCTTGGACTATATCAAGCAGCTCATATCAGTCTCAGACGTGGTACTCGAAAACTTTAGTTCGCGGGTCATGGAAAGCTGGGGACTTGGCTTCGACGAGCTCAGGAAGCTCAAACCCGACATCGTCTACGTCTCCCAGTCCGGGTTCGGGCACACGGGGCGTTATCATCATTATCAGACTAACGGCCCCTCAGCTCAGGCCTTCTCTGGATTGACGTATCTCTCAGGCTTGCCAGGCAAACCGCCGGCAGGCTGGGGTTGGTCTTACCTCGATGACACAGGTGGCATGTACGTTGCATTATCAACACTGACTGCATTGTACCGTCGTAACATGACGGGCCAGAGTCAGCATGTGGACCTGTCCCAGATGATAATCGGTGTCACCCTCAACGGCCCAGTCTTCCTAGATATGACCATCAATGGTAGGTCCTCTATCAGAGACGGATACCCCGCGGGTAATCGCACCCACTGGCCTGATACCCCTCTTATCAACAACTATCGTGGGCCCACCGTGGCACCTCACAATGCCTACCGCACCGCGCCAGGGGGATACAACGACTGGTGTGCGATTGTCTGCCTATCGGACGAAGAGTGGAAAAGGCTGGTGGGAGTCATGGTAAGCCCTGCTTGGGCTACCGATGAGAAGTTTTCGACTCTTAAGGGTCGTCTGGAACATCAAGAAGAACTGGACCAGGGTATCGAGGCGTGGACGCAAACCCTGGAGAAGTACGAACTGATGGAGCGGTGTCAGGCGGCAGGAGTGCGGGCCATGGCTGTGCAAAGCAACCAAGATCGGGTTGAAAATGACCCTCAGCTCCTTCATCGTGGAATGTACATACCTTTGGAACATCCCGTGCTAGGGTCTTATAAGCTCCAAAATGCCCCTTTCAAGCTATCGGAGAGTCCCGCCGTCAATCGTATTCCATCTCCCCTGATCGGCGAGCACAATCAGGAGATTCTGGAGGGTTTGCTCGGGGTGCCCCATCAAGAATTTGTGGCAGGATATGAAGATGGCACCCTGTGGCCCGCCACCATGGATCGCTTCCCTTACATGGATGATATGATCAACTCAGAGTCTCTCGATAAGTTTGAGGCGCATCCCACAGCCAAAGGAGCAACGACAGCACCTTCGCCAGGTGGAAACGGGGCTGGTGGGACCGTGGCAGGTCCTCTTGACGGACTACGGGTCCTGGAACTTGCCGACGAGAAGGGTCAGTGGTGCGGCAAGCTCATGGCAGATCTTGGAGCCGACGTAATCAAGATCGAACCCCCGGGAGGAGAGTCGACTAGAACAGTAGGCCCCTTCCTGGACGACTTGCCTCATCGAGAGCGCAGCCTCTCTTTCTGGCACTACAACACCTCGAAACGGGGCATTACCCTGAATCTTCAGACCGGAGATGGCAGAAGCGTATTTCGCCGTCTAGCCTCAACCGCTGATGTAATCCTTGAGACACTTCCGCCAGGTGACCTGCCCTCGAAAGGCTTGGGGTATGAAGAACTCAAGGAAGAGAACCCTCGCCTCATTATGTGCTCGTTGACCCCCTTTGGGCAGACTGGCCCGTGGCGAGATTATCTCACGAGTGAGATGCTGCACCTAGCCGTTGGGGGCCAGATGGGGTGCTGCGGGTACGAAGAGGAAGATGTGCCAAACGCCCCACCAATAGCCGGAGGAGGAGGGCAAGCGTGGCACATGGGAAGTCACTATGCTTACATCGCCATCATGGCGGCACTCGTGTACCGTACTATCACGGGAAAAGGCCAGTACATCGATGCCTCGGTGCATGAGGCATGTGCCCTAACCACCGAACCCGCGGTGCCCATATATATTTATAGGGGCGAAGTAGTGCTCAGACAGACAGGTCGCCATGCCTTCCCTACCATACGTTCCAAAACCCAGTTCCGCTGCAAAGACGGCAAGTTAGTCAACCTCTCGCTGGGGTTTGGAATAGCCCCGCGAGAGTTGCGGGTACTGGCCGAGTGGATGGATAGCCACGGCCTGACCGACGATCTTATGGAGGAGAAGTACAGGGACCCAGCGGTGATCCAGGAGAACACGCTGCACATCTTTGAGGTCATCACCAAGTTCATAGGCAGTCTTACTCAGGAAGAGACTTATCACGGGGCCCAAGAACGAGGAGTCAACTGGGGTGCGATTCGCACACCAGACGACCTCCTGGACGATGATCATCTACACGATCGGGACTTCTGGGTAAAGGTGAATCACCCGGAACTGGGGCGGACGTTTACCTATCCTGGTCCTGCTGGGATCTGGAACGAATCGCCTTGGCAGATCTCTCGAAGGGCACCTCTTATTGGGGAGCACAACGAGGAGGTGCTGTGTGGAGAGTTGGGCATGACCAAGGCGGACCTAGTCGTTCTTGCCGAAAGTGGAGTGGTCTAGATCTGCCTCTCATAAGGAAGAATTGAGGGCATAGTTGAGCGATATTCGATCCAGCTTTCCACTTCTAGAATCTTCGACGATGGTGATTCTAGGCTTGGATCAAAGAGGGGTTAAGCCGCAAAGCGTAGCATTGCAGCAACACACGTGTCATATGAGCAAAAGTAAGCGACCTACGCTCCGATGGTCGATAAAGATCGCCGAAACCTTGAATCGAGTGTCATAACATGTTATTCGGCATGTTATTCATGATATTCATCAGAGTTGACATGCACAATCATGACCGCTAGAATACTCGCATATTCGCGGGAGGTGTACTTTGAAGTTACGCTATTCGTATAAGGCTAGGCCCTTAATAACTATTCTGGCTGCCGTCATAGCGGTGGTGGCCCTTGCCTGTGGAGGCGACGCGGCAACGCCTACCAGTCCACCGACGGCGACCAGTCGGCCGACGGCCACGGCCCCGTCGTCTGGAGTGCCGACGGCGACATCGCCGGCCAATATGGAGGCGACTGCGACGGCGGTGCCGGACGTTGATGTGGATTACAGGGACGACTGGATCAACTACCTGAAGGGCCATCGTGGCTACAAAGCAGAGTGGGGAGAGCCACAGTACGGCGGAATAATCAAGACGGCCGACCCCCGTACTGCCACGAGGTTCCAGTTGACTGTGGGCTACTCTGCATTCAGCCGATGGCAGTTTGCGTCGCACAACAGCCTGCTGAT